>DAOUVR010000126.1 GCA_030667555.1 Dehalococcoidia bacterium | reverse complement strand
AGGAGCGAATAGTGCTCATAGGCAAGCCGGCAGCATCAGCCCTCGACCTTTATCTTCGTGAAGGTCGCATGCAGCTTCTCGGTAAGTCAAGGACTGAAGCCCTGTTCCTCAATCGATACGGGAAGAGGCTCTCCGAGCGCGCCCTCCAGAAGACGCTGGTAAAGTACGCCGCCAGGGCAGGTCTTGATAAACGGGTTCACCCCCATTTACTACGCCACAGCTTTGCTACTCATCTGCTCGACGGCGGTGCCGACCTCCGAGTGGTTCAGGAGCTTCTCGGTCACGCCAACCTCTCATCCACCCAGATCTACACCCACGTTACCCAGAGCCAGGCGCGAAAGGTGTATCTGGCAGCCCACCCCAGAGCAGAGAAAGACGAAGGAGAAAAAGACCGATGAAAATCCTGCTGATTCACGGACCGAACCTGAACATGTTGGGCAAGAGAGATGCGGCGCTGTACGGTGACAAGACCCTCGTTGATATCGATTCTTTAGTGAAGAGAAGGGCCGAGGAGTTGGGCATCGAGGTCTTAGCCTTCCAGTCGAACAGCGAGGGGGCACTAATCGATTTCATTCAATCCGAATGTCACAAAGCGGATGGAATCATTATCAACCCCGGGGCATTGTCCCATTATGGCTACTCGCTTCGGGAGGCCCTCGTTGATAGCGCCCTACCGGTGATCGAGGTTCACCTGTCAAACATATATGCCCGAGAGGAGTGGCGTCACAAGTCGGTAGTCGCGCCCATCGCCAGGGGCCAGATCAGCGGGCTTGGCTGGCGGGGATATGTTGCCGCCTTGGAGATATTGGCCGCAGAGAAGGCAAACCCTCATGGGCGCTTGCACATCACCAAATCATGAAAATTTGCTGGCCAGACACCGTTCGTGGTGAGCTTGTCGAACCATGAACGACCCTTCGACAGGCCTGTCCTGAGTTCATCGAAGGGCTCAGGGCGAACGGAATAAATCTATTTTAGGAACAAAATAGTAATGAACGACCGCCTGGAAAAGCTGCGTCGCAAGATTGCGAGCGAGGGGCTGGATGCCATCCTCATCTCCCAGGGGGAGAACCGCCGCTATCTCAGCGGCTTCACTGGCTCGGCAGGTTTTCTCCTCATATCAGAGAAGAGCGCCATCCTGGCAACCGACTTTCGCTACATCGAGCAAGCGAAAAACCAGGCGCCCGATTTTGACATCGCCCGTATTGAGGGGGAGATGCAAAAGTGGTTCCCCGAACTCATTTCCTCCATCGAGGCCAAAAGGATAGGATTTGAAGCAAATGGCCTCTCCTTTGCCACCCACCATCAGCTTATGACGGCGGCGGGCGAGAAGGAGCTTGTGCCCACCGAGGGATTTGTTGAGTCGTTGCGCGCCCTAAAGGACGATGGAGAACTGGAATCTATCATCAGGGCAGTGGAAATCTCCGATGCCGCATTCAACGAGGTCGCCTCGACTATCCGCCCAGGGATGACCGAAAAGGAGGTGGCGTGGGAGCTGGAGAAATCTATGCGAGAGAAGGGCAGCGAATCCATGCCCTTCGAGATTATAGTGGCATCAGGGCCAAATGCCGCCCTCGCTCACCACAAGCCCACCGAGCGCGCCATTCTTCAGAGTGAGCCTGTGGTCATCGACATGGGGGCGCGTTTTGAAGGCTACGCCAGCGATCTCACCAGAACCATTTGCCTTGGCAACCAGGACGAGGTTTTTGGTAAAATATATCATCTAGTCCTTCGCGCCCAGCTTGCCGCTATCGCCGCCATCGAGGCAGGAATGAGCGGAGAGGAGGCAGACAGTCTTGCCAGGACGGTCATTGAACAAGGAGGCTATGGGGATAATTTCGGACATGGACTGGGACACGGGGTTGGCCTCGCTCCCCATGAGCAGCCCCGCCTGGGGAAAGGCTCTAAAGATATTCTCACCGAAGGCATGGTATTCACCATCGAGCCGGGTATTTATATCAGCGGCTGGGGCGGGGTGAGGATCGAGGATACAGCGGTTCTGGAGAATGGCAAAACGAGGGTGCTCTCCAAAGCGAAGAAGATAGATTGACACAGCGAAAACCATATAGCGTCACAAGAAGAATCTAGGAGTAGGGAGACAAAATGATCAGCACTAGTGAGCTAAAGAAGGGGATAACCATCGAGTTGGAGGGGACGCTTTACCAAATCCTCGACTGGCAACATATCAAGGTGGGGCGAGGCAGCGCTCAGGTCAGGCTCAAGCTCCGCGATATTCGAGCAGGGCACACCATCGAGCGCACCTTTCAGGCAGGCGAGAAGTTTCCCCGAGCAAGGCTGGACCGCAACACGGTGCAATTCCTCTACAACGATGGCGACCTTTACTACTTCATGGACTCGGAAAGCTTCGAACAGTCAACCCTCAGCCTCGAGCAGGTCGGCGATGCCATCAACTACCTCAAGGAAGGTATGTCTCTGGACATACTTACTTACAAGGATGAGCCGATAAACCTGGAGCTTCCCAACTCCGTGGAGCTTGAGGTTGTGGAAACGGACCCCGGCTTCAAGGGAAATACGGCAACTGCGTCAAACAAGCCAGCAAAGCTGGAAACAGGAATCACCATTCAAGTCCCTCTCTTCGTAGACAAGGGGGACATCGTTCGTGTTGATACTCGCACTGGCGTATACCTTGAAAGGGCAGGCTAAATGAAGATTCATTCCGTAGTTGAGGTGAATCGTTACCTCAGGGATGTTCTCGAGGCTGACAGCCTTCTTGCCGATATCTGGGTCAGCGGCGAGGTCTCCAACCTTACGGAGTCGGCAGCGGGGCATCTGTACTTCACCCTCAAGGATGAGACAAGCCAGTTACGGTGTGTGTTCTTCAGGCCAAAACTAGCCATCACCCTGGAAAACGGGGCAGCGGTGATAACACATGGCCGCATCTCTATCTACGAAGCCCAGGGCGCTCTGCAGCTTTATGTTGACCTGGTGCAGCTTGAAGGGGTGGGCATACTCCACCTTGAGTTTGAGCGCCTCAAGGCGAAACTGGAGGAGGAAGGACTATTCGAACCTGCCCGCAAAAGATCGTTGCCACTGTTCCCTAAGCGAATCGGCGTGGTTACTTCGCCCACAGGCGCCGCATTTCATGACATCGCCAATATTGTTGGCAGACGCTACCCTCTGGCCGAGCTGGTTCTCTCTCCAACGCTTGTGCAAGGCGATGGCGCCGTAGATGGCATCGTTCAAGCCTTGCAGGCTCTCAATGACACGGAGGACATCGATGTGGTGATTCTGGCTCGCGGTGGTGGCTCACTTGAAGACCTGTGGGCCTTCAATGAGGAAAAGGTTGCCCGTGCCATCTATGCCAGTAAAGCGCCAGTGATCAGCGGAGTTGGGCACGACACCGACTTCACCATAGCCGATTTTGTTGCCGACGTGCGCGCCCCCACACCATCAGCGGCGGCCGAGCTCGCTGTGCCCGACTGTGCAGAACTGGAAGCGCACATTCAATCGCTTACAAAGACGCTGCGGATAGACGTTACAAGGTACCTTGACCGCTATCGCCAGCGCACCGACGAACTCACCAGAGCAGCGTCAGTGTATCTCGGGAACTCCCTCACCATAAGCAGGGAGAAACTGCGGGGTCGAGAGCTAGAGCTCGCCTCGCTGAGTCCCCTGGCTACTTTAAGTCGTGGCTATGCCCTGGTGCAGCAGTCGGCCACCGGCGAGATCGTTTCTCACATAGACCAGGTTCAGCGCGGCGATGCCATCGATATCAAGGTGAGCGATGGCCAGTTTAAGGGAAGGGTCACCGGATCGAAGAAGGGGCTCCAGGGATGGATGAACAGCTTTCCTTCGAAGAAGCACTAAACAGGCTGGAGAAGGCAGTGCACTCTCTACAGGGGGGTGGACTAACCTTGGAAGAGGCTATTGCCCTCTTTGAAGAAGGAATGGGTCTTGCCAGGATATGTAACGAGCGGCTGAATGCTGCCGAACTCAAGATCACCCAGCTTCAGGCTGACTTTGAGCCAGAGCCAGAACACAAGGACGAATAACTTTGATAAAGGCTGACCTTCACATTCACACTGGTTACTCCCCAGATTGCAGCACACCGCTGGCAAAGATAATCGAACGCTGTCT
>DAOUVR010000047.1 GCA_030667555.1 Dehalococcoidia bacterium | reverse complement strand
ATCGTGGGGCAGGCTGGCGTGGCGCTCTACAAAGTCGGGGCAGTCAAGGACATACCCGGTGTCCGGTGTTATGTTTCTGTTGATGGCGGCATGGCGGACAACATCCGCCCCGCCCTTTACCAAGCTAAGTATGAGGCCGTGGTGGCAGACAAGATGGACGGCGACTCAGAGCGGGTCACCATCGCCGGAAAATTCTGCGAATCAGCAGACATTCTGATTACTGACATCGACCTTCCCAAGCTCGAACCCGGCGACATCATCGCCGTCCCGTGTTGCGGCGCCTACTGCCTCTCTATGGCGTCAAACTACAATGCTTCGCTGATGCCGGCCATCGTCCTAGTCAAAGATGGAAAGGCGCGCCTAATTCGGCGACGTCAAAGCTATGAGGATTTGATGAGCCACGACATTGTCTAGTTAGAGGAGACCCTATGTGGCAGGTAGTGGGACATGAAAAAGCGGTCGGGCTTTTGGATCGGTGCCTGAAGAATGAGAAACTGGCCCATGCCTATCTCTTCATCGGTCCACCGCATGTTGGCAAGATGAGACTGGCGATAGACCTGGCCAAGGCGCTAAACTGCCAGGGTGAGGATAGGCCCTGTGGCCATTGCGTCCAATGCGTAAGAATTGAAGAGCTAAAGCATGCCGATGTTCAGGTGATTGGCCTCGACGGTAGGGCGGAGATAGGCATCGATCAGATGAGGGAGATGCAGCACTCCGCTAGCCTCAAACCATTTGAGGGAAAGTATCGAGTTTTTATCGTCGATGGGGCGGAACACCTCTCCCATGAGGCCACCAACTGCCTACTTAAGACCTTAGAGGAACCTCCGTCCAATGTTCAGCTAATCTTGCTTGCCCTAAATGAGAGGGGGCTTCTGCCCACATTGCTCTCTCGTTGTCAGAAGTTAGAGCTGAGGCCCTTGCCCATTGCTACCTTCCCAAAGATACTGACTGAACGCTGGGGAATCCCCGAGGAAAAGGCGAGGGCGCTGGCAAATCTCTCACGCGGTTGCGTTGGCTGGGCAGTCAGCGCTTTGACCGACGACAAGCTTCTGCAAGAGCGATCGGAGAGGCTGGCTTCATTGCTACGTCTCACTGAAGAAGAGCTGGCCGAACGCTTCTCTCATGCCGCTCAGCTAGCAAGCCAATTCAGCCGAGATCGACAATCCGTCTACGAGGTTCTCTCTCTATGGATTGAGTGGTGGCACGACCTGTTGTTAACCAAAGGGGGGTGTGCCAATTTCATTAGCAATGTGGATCAAGAGGCAAAGCTTCACGAAGAGTCGCAGAGATATAGCCTGAAGGAAATTAAGGTATTTGTAGAGAGCCTACAGCAGTCCATGGCGCAACTGGAGCAAAACGCTAATCCCCGTCTAGTGTTGGAGGTACTCATGCTCAGCATGCCGAGAAGAAAGGGGGAGCGAATCCTTTAAATATGACCGAAATAGTTGGCGTTCGTTTCAAACGGACAGGGCGAGTGTACTACTTCGACCCAGCGGGCATCGAGCTAGACTTGAATGATTGGGTGGTGGTGGAGACTGAACATGGCGTTGAGGTAGGTAGGGTAGTCATCTCCCAAAAACAGGTCCTCTCCAGCGAGATAACTGAGCCTCTAAAGCCTGTGTTACGCAAGGCAGAGGAAGAGGATATAAGGCAACGGGAGGAATCCGAAGGCAAGGAAACAGAGGCGCTGGACGGATGCAAAGAAATGGCCAACCAGTTTAACCTGCCTATGAAACTGTTGGCCGCAGAGTACAACCCTGATGGCACTCGCCTTACCGTATACTTCAGTGCTGAAGGCAGAGTGGACTTCCGAGACCTGTTGAAGGAACTCACCAACACCTTTAAAACACGCATCGAACTTCGACAGGTAGGCTCCCGCGATAAGGCAAAGCTTTTGGGTGGGGTTGGCAGGTGCGGTCGCCCTCTATGCTGTGCCACCTATCTCTCCGAGTTCAATCCAGTCACCATTAAAATGGCCAAGGAGCAGGCTCTACCGCTTAACCCGATGAAGATCTCCGGGGTTTGTGGAAAGCTACTGTGCTGCTTGAGCTATGAGTATGAGCAATACCGCATTATGAAAGAAAAGCTCCCTGCGTCTGGTCAGCGAGTGAGCACCCCTATGGGGTTAGCTACAGTAGTGGGAGGCAACCCGCTGAGAGAGACGGTCATAGTGCAGCTAGAGAGCCAAGCCACAGTGGAATTGCCAGTTGAGCAGGTAAGCATCAAGAATGAAAGGCCCCTCAGAAATAAGGGCGCTTAATTCTGCTTAACTCTATGCGAGACGGGAACAAACTTCTGCCATTCGCTGTGCCCGTGAATATACTCATAGGGGATAAAGTAGCCGCTAACATGAGGAGCGGATGGCTGGCGAATGAGCCTCATTCCCGCCTCCTCAGGGGTGCATCCTGCTTTGCGATTGTTGCAAGGGATGCACGCACTCACCACATTCTCCCAGACGTGTTTTCCCCCTTTGTAACGTGGGATCACATGATCCAGAGTAAGCTCCTTAGTGTGCCTGCCGCAATACTGACAGGTGTATCCATCGCGGCGGAACACCTCGTGGCGAGTTAACTTCCTTTGAAGACGGGGGCGCTTCACCAGATAAACGAGGCGGATCACCGAAGGGAGGGGAATGAGCTCATTAATGGTGTGGATAACCCCGGCGCCATTCTCCAGTAGTTCAGCCTTGCCTCGAAGAAGTAGAACCACCGCCCGGCGTGCACGGGCGACATTAAGCGGCTCGTAGTTTTGATTTAGCACCAAAACAGGGGAGTTCACCATAGCCTAGCGTCTCCTCCTCAACCGACGGGCTTGCTGTTTTCCCTCCTCCGAAGGGGCAAAATCAGAGCGGTAATCAGGAGCCATGATGTTGACATTTGAGCTCATACTGTTGTCCGCCAGTCGCGAGCCTATTCGGGTTTCGATATCTTCTAAGGCCAAACAGGTAGTGATCACCGTCGGCAGCTGCGCATTATAGCGATAGTTGATCACCTGGTAGAGCTTCTCCTGGGCCCAGGGAGTACTCGCCTGCTCCCCAAAGTCATCGAGAATAAGCAGCGGTGCATTCCTGACCTTGTCGAAATATTCATCATAGGTCACCGTGCTATCCGGGCTGAAGGTGGCACGAAGGTAATCAAGGAGGTCGGGAACCACCTTAAAAAATACAGGCCTGCCTTTTTGCAACTGATAATTGCCGATGGCAGCAGCCAGATGTGTTTTGCCACAGCCATTAAAACCAAGAAATACTATCCAGTCCTTCGGTGCCTCGGCGAATCTGCGCGCCTCGTTAAAAGCCCATTCCAAATTCTTTTGCTCCTCAAGAGGCAGATTAACTCGCCTACGGTCAAAGTTTTCGAAGGTCATATTACGAAGCAGCTTGAGCGCAAGGTCTCCACTTTCTTGCCGCAGGCGCAGCAAATGCTCTTCTTCAGGCTCCCCTTGATTGCACTGGCATGGAACCACCCTGGTGAAATCGGGACGCCCCGAAGGAAGCAACGGATGGACAAATCCTGCTCCCCTGCATAACGGGCACTTCTCAGCATCGGTGACCTGCTCACCGCTTTCAACGCTTGACCACGTGTCCGTATCTGCCCTTGATATATTTGTCCCTGTCCTCTTTAGAATCTCTCCCAGGCTTTCCATACTTCTTACCTTCATCAGCCCAGCGCTCCAGTATACTTGAGATGTACCGCCATTTGCGTACGTTCAGGCTCACCGCCTCCTTAAAGGCATCCTCGATCCAGGAGGCGGGGTAGACCCTCTCTGCCTCCTTTAGCTCCTCAGCGATCATCGGTGTAAGCATGCCGATGTTCTCCTCATAGAGGGTGAAGATATTAGGTTGCTCCTTTGCCTCCTGACATGGCACTCTCCTCGGCAAAGCACCCAGGTCAATCTCCCCTCTGGCAACCTTAGCTAGTGCTACCCTATCGCTCTCGGTATTTAGAAAGTAGAGTTCCTCGCTCCTCCCCTCCCTTTCCAATGTCAAATGAATCAGGGTGCCCCGCGATAAAGCCCGCTCCAAGCCCTCACGAAGCCCGTCCGCATTGACGATACCCGCCATAAGCGTCTTATCGCCAAGAAGCTCACCATAGGTGACAAATTTGGGGTACCCCCGCTTTTGATAAAGGCTCCAGAATATGTGAAGCGTTATCTTGAGCTCACTGATATCATCGATGTGCGGAAGAAGGTCGCTAAAGAAAATATTAGGCAGCGGGGTAAAGCGCATCTTTTGTGGGAAACCAGCAAAGGGCTTCATCCCACCCTCTCCACTTCATAGTCAGCGAATTTTACCGTTCTCGCCAGAAACCGCAATTTCCCCTCACCAACAGGTCCATTGCGGTGCTTCTCCACGATGATTTCAGCAACACCTCTGGGGTAAGGCTCATCGGGATGCCGCTTATTCCACTCATCCTCCTTTATGTACATATCATCCCGGTGGATGAAGACCACTACATCGGCATCCTGCTCGATAGCGCCGCTCTCCCTGAGGTCGGAAAGCTGGGGACGGTGAGATGGCCGACCCATTGGAGCCCTGGAGAGCTGAGAGACAGCAATCACGGGCACATTCAACTCGCGGGCGAGCTCCTTGAGAGAGCGAGAGATCTCAGTGACTTCCTGAACCCGGTTCTCCCTGCCATCGCCCCGTATCAATTGCATATAATCGACGACTACAAGGTCGATGCCCCGCTCGTAGTGAAGCCGCCGCGCCTTGGATTTCATCTCCACCACCCTCAAGGCGGGCGAGTCATCGATAAAGATCGGCGCTTCGGAGAGAACACCCGTGGCCTCCATCATCCTTCTCTCCTCTGCCTCCGTCTGCTCGCCAAGGCGCAATCTCTTGGTATCCACCCCTGCCTCGCTGGAGAGCAAGCGCTGCACCAGTTGTGCCCGTGACATCTCCACACTGAAGATAGCGACATGGGCTCCATGCTGGACTGCGGCATTCCTGGCGATGCCCAGGGCGAGGCTCGTTTTACCTAGACTCGGCCTGGCGGCAAGCACTATCATATCGGAGCGCCGCAGCCCTCCAATGATATCATCCAGCACCCGAAAACCGCTGTATACGACCTCCCCCTCGAAGGTACGAATCTCGCTTTCCTCGAAGTACCTGTCAAGGAGCTCGCGGATCGAGACAAAATCGCGGGGGCGCTGACCATAGCGCAAGCGGAAAAGGACATCCTCTGCCTTACCGAGGGACTCATCGATGTCCGGTCCCGCCTCGTAACCGATTGCCTTGATCTGTTCCGCCGCACCGATCAATCGTCGCATAATCGACATGCGGTGCACAATCCTGGCGTAGTGCTCGATATGCACCGATGTAGGCACAATGGAAACAAGATAGCTTAGATAAGCGGGACCTCCCACCGCCTCCAACCTGCCCCGGTGTTCGAGCTCATGGGCCACGGTGACTTGGTCTATGGCCTCGTTTCGTTCATAAAGAGAAAAACAGGCTTCATAGGCCCACTGATTTTTCTCCCGATAGAAGTCGCCCGGCGTTAGGAAGGTGGCGATGCTAAAAATGCCATCGCTATCGATGAGCAGGGACCCGACTACCGACTCCTCAGCCTCAATATCGTGCGGGGGCAGCGTTTCGGCGACCATCGCTAACCATTATCCCCCTCAACAATAACCTTTATCTTAGGTACAAGCTCCCCTGACAGCCTCACCACCACGTCGTATTGACCCAACTGGTGAATAGGCTCTTCAAGCTCGATCTTCCTCTTATCTATGTCGTGCCCCACCACTCGATGAATTCCCTCAGCGATGTCGCTGCTGGTGACCGCCCCATAAAGGCGACCCTGCGCTCCCACCTTGGCCTTAATGACAACCTCTACTCCCTCCAGGGTCTGAGCAAGGCTCAGAAACTCAGCATCAGCGGCGAGCTGGCGACGCGCCTCAGCTTGATGCTGCTCCTCAATCCGCTTCAACAAGGAAGGAGAGGCAAACTCAGCAAGCTTTTTAGGAAAGAGAAAGTTCCTCCCGTAGCCATCGGCCACCTCCTTAACCTCCCCAGCCCTCCCTAAACCCGACACGTCCTGAAGCAATATTACTCTCATCTTGCCACACATTATAACCCAACAATTAGGAAATAAAAAGGGATTTTTCAAATCCCTGTTGACATTTTTAACGCCCCTCACAGAGACACTGGGTGGAGAATAGAAAAACCGCACCTTCCGTTCTTGTAGTGCGGTTTTTGGTAATAAATCTAAAAGAAAACAGCTAGCAGGCGTTCCGTTCTAAACTATAATTCAGAGAGCAATTCGGACACCATATCGCTCACCTCACGCCCGTCAGCCTTCCCTTTGATCTGGGGCATAAGCTGAGCCATCACCTTACCCTTATCCCCAGGGCCACAGGCCCCAACCTGTTCAATTATCCCGCGGGCAGCCTCTACTATCTCCTCATGACTCATCTGTTTTGGCAAGTACTCAAGTAGAACAGCTAATTCCGCCTCCTCTTTGGCAACCAGGTCCTGGCGGTTTCCCTTAGAAAACTCGGCGATGCTCTCTCGGTGCTGCTTCACTTCCTTGGCAATAACATCGATAATACCCGAATTGTCGAGGGGAACTCCCTTGGCTTTCTCTACGTTCTTCTTTCCTGCGATAACCAAGCGGATCACCGATCTTCGGACAGCATCGCCTTTCTTAGCTGCCTCTCTTAAGTCAGCGGTAAGCCTTTCTTCCAGTTCCATTTCGCTTTACTACGCAACGACTCTTCTCTAGCTGCTTCGGGCGCTTTTTCGTCGCTTTGCCGCTTCTTTCTTCTTACGCGTTGTAGAGGGCTTCTCGTAGTGATTCCTTCGCCTCACCTCAGACAGAATACCCTCATGCTGCACCTTCCGATTGAATCGCCTGAGGAGACTATCGAAGCTCTCAGTATCAGAAAGCATTACATCTGCCACATGATCCCCCCCTTTCCATGGTCCATCTACTTGACATATGTTAGCTATTTACGACCGATGTGTCAAGGGAACGTGGGCGAAATCACAGACTTTTGGTGGCGCCGGCTTGTCAGCGGCACCTGCTTGAAGCTGGCATATGAGACTTATTGCAAGTTGCCTTTGGCCAGTATATGGTATAGAATCTCATGAAAATGAGCAGTCTCATAACAACAATAGGGACACGTCTCTCCCCCAAAGCAATATACGCCATTATACTGCTCATGATTTTTGGCGTTGCCTTATCCCTGCGCGTATGTCTGCCTTATGAAGGCGTATTTGTAGGAGACTGGGTTAGGTTCGGACTGAACGACCCCTGGTATCACATGCGCGTGGTTGAGAACCTGGTGCAACACTTCCCCCACCGCATTACCTTCGACCCTTTTACCTTCTTTCCCTATGGACAACATGCGCCTTTTGCCCCCTTCTTCGACATTCTTCTTGGATTTGTGATATGGGTCGTTGGCCTGGGCTCACCAAGCCAGCACACTATAGAAGTAGTGGGTGCATATTTCCCTGCTATTCTGGGGGCCTTGGTCACCATACCGGTGTACTTCATTGGAAAGGAACTGTTTAACCGCAATGTCGGATTGCTGTCCGCTGGTCTAATTGCCATCATGCCAGGTGAGTTCCTCTTCCGCTCTATGCTGGGATTTACCGACCACCATGTAGCCGAGGTTCTCTTCAGTGCGATAGCGGCCCTGTTCTTGATATTGGCGATCAAGAGCGCCAGGGAAAAAGAGATATCTTTTGCCCATATATGGAGCAGGGACTGGAGGAATCTCAGGAAGCCCCTGATTTATGCCCTGTTAACAGGAATAACCCTGGGAGTATATCTTCTTTGCTGGGTTGGTGCGCTGCTCTTCGTATTCATAATAGCCGCCTATATTATGATTCAATACATCGTCGATCACCTGAGGGGCAAGTCAACCGACTACCTTTGTATTATCGGCGTGCCATCATTTCTCATCGCCCTGGTGATGGTAGCCCCATTCCCATATCCTCCCTATCCAGGCAAAGGCACTGTTAT
>DAOUVR010000183.1 GCA_030667555.1 Dehalococcoidia bacterium | reverse complement strand
CGTCGATATGGACATTTGCAGCTCCTGCGGCGACTGCATACAGCGATGTCCTATTGGCGCCATCACCGAGGAGTCCGACGGCACCCCCATCTTCAACCGCGAGAAGTGCTTCGGTTGCGGCCAGTGCGTCCTTATATGCCCGGTGGATGCCATCGAGATGGAGAAGCTGCCCGAGGAGGAGCGGTTCTATCCCCCTAGCACCATGGAGGAGTGGGAAGAGATACGCATGCGCAACATGGGGTGGACCACGTAGCCAGTGGCAATCGGATAGACGACTTGGAGAACCAAACTCAATCGTAGCCTGCCGAGAGCAGCGGCTGTAATTCGATGACGTAGTTCATTTCTGACTCTCTAAAACCATATTGAGGAACTGCTCTATCCTGGCTCGAGATTCGTCACCCGAGGTTACCCTGTGGTCAACCAGGTCGAGGTCGAAGAGCAACACTGGAATGCCACGCTCACGGCAGGCGTCACTGATCAGGCCATGAGCGCCGGTGATCCACTTACAGCCGGGGTGACCGGCGATGATGGCACAATCACCTTTCCATTCCCCGATAACGTACAGTAGGTCCTCGATATAGCGATCGGTCGCCCCCTGAGCTATCTTCACCATGGGCACCTCCAGTGCTCTCCTTGCCATGCCTCTGAGCATGCTCTCCGGCGTGGAGGTGTCCACTGGCTCGGCACGATAGCCATCCATTTCAACATAAGGAACTACTGCTCCCATCTCACCCATCCACTTTATCAGTCCCGTATCCCAACCCACGGGGAAGTGGAACCAGATCACCCTGACCTTTTCATCGTCTACTGCCGTTTTCCCCTGAGCTATGTCCTCTTTTACCTTGTCGAGAGTCGCCTTCACCGCCGCAGTGCTTGAAGGAAGTCCGAAGGAAGTCATGCCAGCGTAGGTGCCGGTCCACAACGGCCCGCTCCGCGGCGCTGGTTTCATTTTCTGCAGCTCCATAAGCTCAAGCCAGTACTCGACACAGCGATTGCTCTCCTCTACCACTTCCCTGAGCCGGTCATAGTCCATCTTCTTGCCGCTTTGCTCTTCGAGAAAGGCAATCAGGCCCTTGTACTGCTCGACCCAGTACTCCTCAGCCCCCACCTCGTCCATGTCGTACGGAATGTCGCTGACCCACATCGGAGCCCCGGTGAGGTGTGCCACGGCCTGATAGGTTATGTAGGCGTTCTGACAGGGTGTGGCTGATAGCGCTATCATTGCCGGTGGTGGCATGGTCTCCCTCATTACGCTCCCGATTATGGCCTTGTCGTATGAACACATCTCGGCTGGAATACCAGCCTCGTGAGCCACATCGATGCTCTTAATGGGATGCTGCGGGTCCACATGTGACGCCATCATGTCCCACGCCTCGCAGCAGAGCGGCTGCAGGTCCAGAGCAATTATCACTTCTGAGAAAAGAGCGAATGAATGGTACACGATTGGCCTCCCATCATCCATCGCACTGAATATGCCTCCAAGCCATTCAACTATCATTTTCGCCCCGGGCGCATCCCTGTCCCTGAGCATGTCATACATTCGCCGGTGCACTTCGTATTTCTCCCCCGCCATTTCTTCCTCCTAGTAGCTTCCGATGGTTTCCAGAAACGCTTGAACCCGTGTCCGTGTCTGCCCTACCGAAGTCATCAGATACTCCCTCTCAAGCACCATGCACGGCGTGCCGTTCTTCCGCATGTCCCATTCAATCATGGCGCTCTCGCCACCCCACAGGTCACAGTACTTCATCCGCTGTATGATAATGCCGTCGACCCTGAAATCCTTCACCAACTGCTGCATAAACTGCTGCCTTCCCCCATGGTCGATCATACGGGGACAGGAAACATTCTCGATGTAACGCTTCGCCAGTGCCAGCATAGGCTCAGCACCCTCGTCAACCGGATTCCAGAAGTCCCTGATGCCGAAGCACAGAAAATCGGTGACCACCAGCCCGCCTAAGTCTTCGATCAATTTGACGTAAGCAGGGTCCTCAAGGTCAACGCCGCCGAGCAGCAAACGAGCTCTATAGCCAGAAAAACCGCCTCGGCCCTTTAGCTCTTCCAGTACCTCCTTCAGCATCTGGTTGAATTCTTCCACCGGTATTGCCGTGCTGGCGATAAGAATCTCAAGGACCTCGGTGCCGGTAATCGGGGGCGCATCCCGCTTCCTCAGCTCATAAAGGCTCCTGAGGAGGCTGCGTTGCTCGTTGTACGTCTTGATACTATAGTGCAAGGCCTCGTCGGTGATCTGCACGTCGAAGTGGCTCTCCAGGCTGCTCTTGAACCTGTCCAGTTCACTCGCCAGCCATGCCACGGCCGCAGCATCGGCCTTGACCGGCACGCTGAGAAAACGGAGATAGAAGGGAGAACAGGGAAGCTCGACATTGCCAAGCTTCCATACGTCGAACATGCGGCGGATATGATCGCAACTGAACAGAGCAACCAGCCCATCGAGGAATTTGTGCGCTCCTCTCATTGCCTGGTCCAGGGAGTGGCGACAAAAGGTGCAGCTTGTATGGGCGGCATAAACGTCCCCCAGTTCCGTACCGGTGCTCCACGTGGCCCTCATTCGAAAAGGAAGCACGCCGGCAGCGTGAATAATCT
>DAOUVR010000057.1 GCA_030667555.1 Dehalococcoidia bacterium | reverse complement strand
CTATAGAATTTCCGGAAAAGACTTGAGGTTTTGAAATTTACAGCAATTATTGTAGTTGCCTGATTTATCAGGCGCGCTGGCCCAATCCTTCAAAGAAGGATGGGCAACTACTTTTTATACTCCCTCTCCCTGGATGGGAGAGGGTTAGGGGGAGGGAGAATTTATTCTCTTACTCATCTTTCTGAACCAGATCAGTCGCTACCACGTTCACCAGTCTCCGCGGTACATAGATGATCCTGACAATCTTCCTATCATTCAGGTAGGCTTTTATCCGCTCGCGGCTTAGCGCCAGCTCACGAGCCTCCTCCTCGGTGATGGTAACAGGCGCAGTAACCCGGTCGCGGAGCTTACCGTTGACTTGAACCACTAAGGTGAACTCCTCCTCAGCGGCAAGCTCGGCATCCCATTCGGGGAAAGGCTGGTTGTGGATGCTATAGAGGTGGCCAGTCTTCGTCCAAAGCTCCTCGGCAAAATGGGGAGCGGTGGGAGCAAGGAGCAGAAGCAGGCTATCGATGGCTTCCTGCCAAGCGGCTGTTTCCACGGATTTTCCCTCTCGTACCTTTCCCAGATAGTTGGTAAACTCCATGAAAGCGGCGATCATAGTATTGAAACGGAACCTCTCCAGATCCTCGGTAGCCTTCTTGATGGTCTTGTGAGTGATGCGGCGTAGATTTTTCGTATCAATTGCTTTTGGCTTCTCCTGGGAATAGGCCCCCAGCACCACATCCCACACCCTATTCAGCCAGCGGGCTATCCCCTTGATACCTCTGTCGTCCCACTCCCCGCCCTGCTCCCAGGGCCCGATAAACATCAGATAGGCACGCACCGCATCGGCGCCCAAATCGGCTACATATTCATCGGGGTTAATCACTCTGCCCTTGGACTTGCTCATCTTCTGTCTTTCAATGACAATAATTCCCTGGTTGAAAAGCCGGGTGAAGGGTTCGTCGAAATCTACGATCCCCATGTCACGAAGCGCTTTAATGAAGAAGCGGGAGTAGAGGAGGTGCATGGTGGCGTGCTCTGCCCCGCCGGTGTATTGGTCTACCGGGAGCCAGTACCTTAGTTTGTCCACATCGAATGCTGCCTCCGTGCTGTCGAGGCTGCTGTAGCGCAGGAAGTACCATGATGAGCACATGAACGTGTCCATGGTATCGGTCTCACGCCTCGCTGGGGCACCACAGTTTGGGCACGATGTATTAACGAAGGACTCGCAGTACGCAAGGGGGGATTCCCCTGTAGGTCTAAACTCAGCATCCTCTGGCAAAAGCACCGGCAAGTCCTTCTCGGGCACCGGGACAATTCCACACTTGTCGCAATAGACCATGGGGATGGGAGCACCCCAGTATCGCTGTCTGGAGATAAGCCAATCGCGAAGGCGGTAGGTCGTTTTCCGCTCTCCACAGCTCTTTTCCTCCATATAGTCGGCAATGGCTTCCATACCTTCTTCGCTGGGCATACCATTGAACTGAGCCGAATTGACCATGATACCTGGCTCAACCCAAGCCTCGGTGAAATCATCTCCGTTCCAATCAGGAGGTGCGATGACTACTCTTATGGGAAGGCTGAAGCGTTTGGCGAATTCGAAATCACGCTGATCGTGAGCCGGCACTGCCATCACTGCGCCAGTGCCGTAGCTCATCAGAACATAATCGGCAACCCAGATGGGCACTTGCTCGCCGTTAAGGTTGTTTATGGCATAGGAGCCAGTAAAGACGCCGCTCTTCTCCCGCTCCGTGGATGCTCGCTCGATCTCCGATTGCCTCCGCGCCTGCTCGATATAGCGCGTCACTTCTTCCTTATGTTCCGCTGTAGTAAGTTTCTCCACCAGCGGGTGTTCCGGGGCAAATACCACAAACGTAACGCCGTAAATGGTGTCTGGTCGGGTGGTAAATACGCTAAACTCTTGGCCATCATCAAGCCCAAAGGAGATCTCCACCCCCTCGCTTTTCCCAATCCAGTTCCTCTGCATGATTTGTATTCTCTCAGGCCATTCGATGTGGCTGAAGTCGAGGAGTTCCTCGGCGTAGTTGGTTATTCGGAAGAACCACTGCTCCAGGTCTTTTCTGGTTACCGCTGTCCCGCAGCGCTCGCAAAGCCCCTCGCCCACCACCTGCTCATTGGCGAGCACTGTCTGGCAGTTGGGGCACCAATTAACTGGTGCCTTGGCTCGATAGGCAAGGCCGGCCTCATAGAGCTTGAGGAAGAACCATTGTGTCCATTTGTAGTAATCGGGGGTGCAGGTTATCACCTCGCGCCTCCAATCGTAGATAGCGCCCATGCTCTTGAGCTGCGTCCTCATCATCTCAATGTTCCCCATCGTCCATGTATACGGGTGGATGCCGCGGCTGATGGCAGCGTTCTCCGCGGGAAGGCCGAAGGCATCGAAGCCCATGGGGTGAAGCACATTGTAGCCCTTCATCCGTATGAAGCGGGCGTGGACGTCGGAGGGTGCCATGGCATACCAGTGGCCGATGTGGAGGTCTCCCGAGGTGTAGGGGTACATGGTGAGTTCGTAACTCTTGGGACGCGGGTCGTCCTCGCTGACCTCGTAGAGGTGGTCTCCAGCCCACCTTTCCTGCCACTTTCTCTCTATCTCTTGAGGGTTATACCTCGCTGCCCTTTTCTCACTCATATGCTTTTTCACCCGTTAAGCAAGCGATTAGCTTGCTTGTATCTCGTCTGAGAAATATCGCAGCATGGATTATAAGCTAACAGAGGGTAAAAAACAAAGCCCTGTACTCATTCATCCGATTGGTAATACGTCACCGTTCGCCGTTGTCCCTGTGATTTCGACCCGCCCTCAAATGTAATTCTGCTCCCACAGGTCGGAGAGCCCGCCAAATGGGTAGGTTGGAGCAGATGCTCCAGGCTACCCTGTTTAGCCAGGCGAACGTACTCAGTCCGTTCACTCTGAGCCTGGGCCGTAGGACGGCTCCGAACGAAGTATCGGAGTCCGTAAAGTGGACCGACCTGTCGGCCTCGAAGGGTGGACACCCTTTTTGTTGCCACTATTGCTAATTATCGTAGTTGCCTGATTCATCAGGCATAATTGGCCCAATTAATTGGGCAACTACTTTCTATACTCCCTCTCCCTTGATGGGAGAGGGTGAGGGTGAGGGTGAAGTTCCCCCCTCCCTTTTACTCCCTCCCGCCAGTCTCCAAAGGTCTCCTGAGGCGACTCTGTCGACCGACTCGCCTCTGGCGAGGGGAGGGAGAATTTATTCGATCACTGATAAAAAGCACCTCATAACGTTTTTACACCATTTGCCTGTTGACTTTAAAATTGTGCTTGTGATATACTCTTGACTGCGGTGGTCCGAATATTACATACTAGGGTTAGCCTAAAGATTAGCTGAGGGCTGGTGCTTTTCCAGAAAGCTCAGCTTTTTTTTGCGTAGCAGGTGCCGATGAAGATTGCAATCAGCGGTAAGGGTGGGGTAGGGAAGACCTTGTTAGCTTCTCGCCTTGCTCGAACATTTGCTGATGCCGGCTACTCGGTCATAGCCATAGACGCAGACCCTGACGCTAATCTGGCAGCCACTCTCGGTTTCCCCAACCCGGACAAGGTAATGCCCATCTCTGAGATGAGTGAGCTCATTGAAGAAAGAACAGGAGCTAAACCTGGCCAAAGTGCACCCTTCTTCAAGCTAAACCCCAAGGTTGATGACCTGCCGGAGAACTACTCCTTAGAACATGAAGGAATTAAGCTAATGGTAATGGGGCGGATTAAGAGGGGTGGCACCGGTTGTTATTGCCAGGAAGGTGCTTTACTGCAAGCTTTGCTGGCTCACTTGCTTCTGGCAAGGAATGAGGTGGTTATTCTAGATATGGAGGCTGGAATAGAACATCTAGCCCGGGGAACAGCTAAGGTGGTGGATAAGCTGATCATAGTGGTGGAGCCGGGCCGACGAAGCATTGAAACAGCCTATAGAATCGCTGAACTGGCGAAAGACATTGGTTTACAAAACCTTGCTGTGGTCGGAAACAAGATTCGTAGCCAATCTGATAAGGAGTTTATAATCTCTAGCCTCCCTGGCTTTGAGTTTCTCGGGTTTATTCCTTATGACCAGGCATTAGTTGACGCTGACCTCGGTAATCTTCCCCTGCTAGATTCCAGCAAGGTGATTACTGATGAAGTGAGAAGTATTTATCAGGCTTTGTTTTCAACTGCTTATGCGGCAGGTGAAGGAAATAAAGGAGGTATGAAGGGACGGACTAATTACGCCAAAAAGATAAAAGTCTAAATAGCCTAAAACAAAGAAGGAGGTTTCTGTGGCATACGATGCGGTAAAGATGAAGGACTGGCAGATTGCGGAGGCAGCCGAAGCAAACATGCCAAGCCCTGATGAGTGGCGGGAGAGACTGGGCCTGGAGAAGGACGAGATCATTCCGTTCGCGAGAATATGCAGGCTCGACTTCCTGAAGATTATTGAGCGTCTAAAGGATAAACCAGACGGCAAGTATATTGAGGTAACCGCCATAACCCCCACGCCTCTGGGTGAGGGAAAGACCACAACCACTATGGGACTCTTGGAAGGTCTGGGCAAGCGAGGAAAGAATGTGGGAGGCTGCATTCGCCAGCCCTCTGGTGGACCCACCATGAATATCAAGGGGACTGCTGCCGGCGGCGGTAACGCGCTGCTCATCCCAATGACTGAGTTTTCCATGGGTCTTACTGGCGACATCAACGATATCATGAACGCCCATAACCTGGCCATGGTTGCTCTTACCTCGAGGATGCAACACGAGCGCAACTACAATGACGAGCAATTAGCCAGGCTAACCAGCATGCGCCGCATGGACATCGACCCTACGAGGGTGGAGATGGGCTGGATTATGGACTTCTGTGCCCAGAGCCTGCGCAATATCGTCATCGGCCTCGGCGGGCGCATGGATGGCTTCACCATGCAGTCCAAGTTCGGCATCGCGGTGAGCTCTGAGCTTATGGCCATGCTGTCCATTGTCAAAGATTTGGCCGACCTGCGGGAGAGGATGGATCAGATTACTCTGGCATTTGATAAAAGGGGCAATCCCGTAACCACCGGCGATCTGGAGGTGGGGGGCGCCATGACTGCCTGGATGCGAAACACCATAAACCCAACCTTGATGTGCACCGTAGAGTATCAGCCTTGCATGGTGCATGCTGGCCCGTTCGCCAACATCGCCGTGGGTCAATCCTCCATCATCGGCGACCGCATCGCCTTAAAGATGTTTGACTACCATGTAACCGAGAGCGGTTTCGCTGCAGACATCGGCTTCGAGAAGTTCTGGAATGTCAAGAGCCGCTTGAGTGGCCTTAAGCCGCATGTCTCAGTGCTCACCACCACCATCCGGGCATTGAAGATGCACGGCGGTGGTCCTAAAGTGGTGGCTGGCATTGCCCTGCCTGAAGAGTACGCCAAGGAGAATCTGGCGCTCCTGGAAAAGGGCCTGCCCAATATGGTGCACCACATCAATGTTATCAGGGCTTCTGGCATCAATCCTGTAGTCTGCATCAATTCCTTCCATACCGACACCAAGGATGAGATCGCCATGGTGCGAAAGGCAGCCGAGGACGCCGGGGCGCGCTGCGCCGTGTCCAGCCATTGGGCCGATGGCGGCGATGGTGCCCTGGAGCTGGCTGATGTAGTGATGGAAGCCTGCGAACAGGAGAGCGAATTCAAGTTCCTCTACCCCTTGGAAATGAAACTGCGGGAGCGGGTCGATAAGATCGCTAAAGTGGTCTATGGGGCTGATGGTGTGTCTTGGACCCCTGACGCTGAGGCCAAGGCAAAGCAGCTTGAGTCCGACACCAAATACGATGATTACGCCACAATGATGGTGAAAACTCACCTGAGTCTCACCCACGATCCAGCGGTGAAGGGGGTGCCCAAGGGATGGACTTTGCCCATCCGCGATGTTTTGATTTATTCCGGGTCCAAGTTCCTCTGTCCCTGCGCTGGAACCATCAGCCTGATGCCAGGGACCGCATCGGATCCTGCCTTCAGGAAGGTCGATGTAGATGTGAAAACCGGGAAGGTAACGGGGCTGTTTTAGTAGTTTCTCAATAGAAGCGGAGGTTAACTGTTTGGGTTTCAACATCGCTGTGTCCGGAAAGGGCGGCAGTGGAAAGACATCTATTGCAGGTTTGATTATTCGTTACCTGACCAAAAATGGTAAGGGACCGATTCTAGCGATTGATGCTGACCCCAATTCCAACCTGGGGGAGAGTCTGGGGATCGATGCTGGAAAGACAGTTGGCTTGATGCTGGATGAATTTCAAAGGGACAAAATAAATATCCCACCCGGATTCACCAAGGAGGCTTATCTGGAATATAAAATGAACGAGGTTGTTGCTGAAACTAAGCAGATTGACCTTATAACGATGGGGCGGGGTGAGGGCCCAGAATGCTACTGTTACCCCAATCTTATCCTGAAGAAATTTGCCGACTCCCTGGCTAAGAATTATGATTATACTGTTATGGATAATGAGGCAGGGATGGAGCACCTGTCGCGGAGGACAACTCAGAATATTGATGCGCTACTAATAATCTCCGACCATTCGATAAAGGGTGTGCGAACTGTTGCTCGGATAAAAGAAATCGTCTCTCAACTCAAATTGGTAGTGCACAAGCAGTTGATAGTAATTAGCTTTGTCCCTTCGGCACTGGACCCTCTCATCACCGAGGAGCTATCTAGACTTGGGATTGAGCCCGCAGGTATAATACCTTGGGATGAGGAAGTGCGAGAGTATGACATCAAGCAAAAGCCACTCCTTGACCTGCCTGATACCTCCAAGGCAGTGACGGCGGTCAACGAGTTGATGGTAAAGATTCTTAACTAGGGCAGGGGAAATCTGTCTCGAAATAATTTTGTTAAGGG
>DAOUVR010000092.1 GCA_030667555.1 Dehalococcoidia bacterium | reverse complement strand
GCGACTAGCTTTGCATTCAACGATACATGGGGGAGTGTAGAAGGGGTCTCCCCTCTACCGGAGGCCAGGGGTGTCCCTTGGAATTATATTTCAGCGCTAGTGGGAAAAGAACGTGCCCTCCCTCCCCTGGCGGGAGGGAGTTAGAGGGAGGGGGAAAGTTCACCCTCACCCCAACCCTCTCCCTTCAAGGGAGAGGGGGTTGAGAAATGTAGTTGCCCATCCTTCTTTGAAGGATTGGGCAATTGCGCCTGATGAATCAGGCAACTGCGGGAATTGAGTGTGGTAGGTCTTAAATGGGGAGTATAGATAGTAATTATACTACCCAGAGGCTGTCAGATATCCGGGGTAGGTTGGAGCATCTGCTCCAACCATAGTAGGAAAAGGGGGAGTGTAGAGGGGGTCTCCCCTCTGTCGGGGGTCTGGGGGTTTCCCCCAGAAATACGTTTCAGGGCGGGTGGGTGGGCCAAAATAACAGGGGCAACAGAGTAGGATGAAGTGATACCAACTATATGGATCAGTCTAGGTGATTGACAGACGCTCGCCGACTAGTATATTCTTGCGAAGCCTGTACTTTACGGGGTGATAGTTATGCCAATAGAAGACTTCTTTAAGTATCAGAGGAGAAGGATCAACCCTTTCAAGGGGCTGGTCATCGATGTTCCCACCTGGGCTGATGCTCACAATTACCATCGAGACCAGCAGAGGCTGCATGCCATATCCATGCACCGGTACGGTATCGTTGCTGGGTTAGAGGTGGTCGCGTGGAACCCTGCCGATAGCTCGGTCGTTATTTATCCCGGCATAGCTGTGGACTCCGATGGGAACCTAATAGTCGTGAGTGAAACGCAGCGCTTCTATATCAAAACTGAGGAGAGCGGCACAGCCTACATCGTGATCGAGTATAGCGAAATCCCCCAAGAGATGACTCAATCGTTGGACGGGGAAAAGGCCGAGCCTCTGTACATCATGGAGGCCTACCGTATCGGGGAGCAGCGTCAGCCCCCGGCCGAGCCATGCATGGAACTGGCACGTGTCAACATCGCCGGAGAAAATGCGGTCATTCGGGATGCCCAGAACCCGCTCAACCCAGGTTCCAGCGAGATCGACACCCGCTACCGCCCGCTTGCTGGATCGTGGCAGCGCGGGCAGATTGCGCTGGCTCTGGTCGACCAGCCAAGCTCAATGCGCCACCAGGAAGGTGTTTCGAACTTGGTGCAGGCAATTAACCAGAGTACAGACTACCGCGCCCATTTTAAGGGGACTGTTGGACTCGGTGGGGAGATAAGGGACTGCGATTTGCTATGCATGTGTGGGAGCGATGAGTTTACACTCACCCAGGACCAGGAGACGGTGCTGTTGAACTTCCTCGGGAGGGGGGGAGTTCTCCTCGGAGAGGCCTGCCGTGAGGAAGGACAGGAGGCAAAAGCCTTTGGTCAAGCCTTCGCCAGCCTGGCCCAGAGATTGGGGAGAAACCTGCGGTCAGTCGACAGGGGACACGCAGTGCTCAAGATTCATCACCTCTTCGCCGCTGCGCCTGTAGGATTGGGTGGACCAGTCATGCTGATGGAGGACCAGGGTATGCTCTACAGCGATGGCGATTTCGGCTGCATGTGGGCTGGCGGTAAGGGAGATAAGCCTATGCCCAGAGAGGCTATAAGGGAGGCCCTGGAACTGGGGGTTAATATCGCTCTATATGCGCATGAGAGAGCGCACTATCATGCGCTGAGGATACATGCAAAATAGCGCCTTCAGGGGGGATTATGTCAGATAAGATCAATGTTACCCTATCACCGGACCGGCTTCAGGTAGCCCCGGGGGAAAGCGTCACGACTACGGCCACCATCAAGAACACGGGAGATGTCGTCGAGGCCTACTCCATTGCCGTTGAAGGAATAGACCCACAGTGGTGTACCCTCTCGGTTTCCAGCGTCTCGTTGTTCCCTGGAGACCAGGAACAGGTGCAGCTAACTATCCAGCCGCCCAGGGAGACTGTCAGCAAGGCAGGGGCGTACAATGTCACTATAAAGGCAGCATCCAATAGAGACCCCACACTGGAGACCACTGCCCAGCTCGCCGTGCAGATGGGGCGTTTCCTTCTCTTCGACCTCGATCTTTCCCCGAAGAAGGCCAAAGGTAGGAAGGGTTCCTACAAGGTCATAATCGCCAACCGGGGTAATGTGTCCACTACCTACACTCTTGTGGGCCAGGACCCGGAAGAGATGTGCCGCTTTGACTTCAAACAAAGTGCAGTAACTGTGGAGCCAGGTGCCACCGCCGAGGTGCCGCTGGTTGTCGATCCGAAGAAGAAGCCCTTCACTGGCAAGTCCAAGGCATACAATTTTACGCTGACGGTAACCTCCCACGCCAGTGAGGCAGATGAGAGTAAGAGTGTGCAGGGACAGCTCGAGTGCAGACCGCTTTTGCCTGTATGGGCCCTTGCCGTGGCCGCGCTGGTATTGGTGGTAGCGATTGTTGTCGTAGTGTTGGTCCTGATTATGGGGGGTGGTGGAGGGGGTCCAAAGGTAAACATCACCGCTTCTCCAGCGCCACCATCGGGCTGTCAGCAAGTCACATATACTGCCACCGCATCGTCTCCCAGCGGCATTGATAGAATACAGATATGGATAGACGGGCAGTTAAAACATGAGTGTTTCGGCTCCACCAGTTGTAGCTATACCGAGGGACCCTACTATCAGGCCCGACAGTTCAACTATGAGGCTCGGGCACGGGATATGGATGGTAACGAAGGATTCGTTGCTCCCAAAGCTTTTCAAATAACCTCACCATGCCCTTGATGGTCGTGACCGGAATGTGGATGCCGCTAAAGCTACGGTGGAACTGGACCTCAATTTCGCTCTGTATGCACTGGTGAGAACGCACCATTACGCGCTGAAGATATTTGTAAAATAACTCCTTCGGAGGTGGGAATATGGCGGAGAAGATCAACGTTACCCTATTACCAGACAGGCTTCAGGTAGCCCTGGGGGAGAGCGTGGCGACGACAGCCACCATTAAGAACGCCGGTGATGTCGTCGAGGCCTACTCCATTACGGTTGAGGGGATAGACCCCCAGTGGTGCACCCTTTCGGTATCCAGCGTCTCCTTGTTCCCCGGAGACCAGGAGCAAGTGCGGCTAACTATACAGCCGCCCAAGGCAAGTGCCAGCAAGGCAGGGACTTACAATGTCATCATAAAGGTAGCTTCGAATAGAGACCCCACACTGGAGACCACCGCCCAGCTCGCCGTGGAGGTAGGCCGCTTCCTACTCTTCGATCTCGATATCACTCCGAAGAAGACCAGGGGTAGGAAGGGTTCCTATAAGGTCAGTATTACCAACCATGGGAATATAGCCACCACCTACACCTTCGCCGGCAAGGATGCAGAGGACATATGTCGCTTCGACTTCAAGCAGAGCTCGGTAACAGTGGAGCCAGGCGCCACCGCCGAGGTGCCGGTGGTTGTCAACCCGAAGAAGAAGCCCTTCACCGGGAGGGCCAGGACCTACAACTTCAAGCTAATGGTAACCTCCCACGCTAGCGAGGCTGGCGAGACCAAAACGGTGGAGGCGCAGTTAGAGTGCAGACCGCTTATACCTGTATGGGCTCTTACCCTGGGAAGCGTGGCAGTAGTGGCGGCCATAGCTGTCGTCATCGTATTATTTATCATGTGCGGTGGTAAGGCCCCTGTAATTAGCGGCGTCACCGCCGACCCAGCGACTGTAGGCGTAAATGGGGATTCCACCATAACCTGCATCGCCACCGATGCGGACGGCGACACCCTCACGTATGCCTGGTCTGCCGACGATGGAGCCATCGTTGGGATAGGCAATGTAGTGACCTGGACGGCGCCCGCCGCGGCAGGCGAATACACTATCAGCGTGACCGTCGATGATGGCACCGGCAGGACCTCCAATAATAGTGTCGTTGTCACTGCTGTGATCACAACCGGCACGATCGAAGTGAACTCCGACCCCACTGGTGCGACTGTATACCTAGACGGGGAAGATACCGGCAACATCACTCCCTACGTCATTGCCGATGTAGAAGAGGATGAGTATACAATTAAGCTTACCAAACAATTTCAGAAAGACCGCGAGGAAACGATTACAGTGACTGCTGGCGAGACCACCTACGTCAACTGGGAGCTAGATCCTGCCCCGCCGCAGCCTGTGACCATCAAGCCCGGTCCCGCTGACGGCAAGGACTCCTTTGTAGGTGAGTTCTCTCCAAATGACGCCGCCCAAACTGCGCCTCCATTTCATCTTGTCTTGGGCGTGGCTGGGAACAGTCCAGGTGAAGACACCAGGAGTTATCTCCAGTTTGATCTGAGCGGCATTCCCGACACCGCGATTGTCACCTCGGCTTCGCTAGGCCTATACCATGACGGCAGCGACGCTGGCGCAGTGATTGGGCCCGTCGGTGCCTACCAGGTTACCAGCGATTGGAATGACACCACTCTGACCTGGAACAACCAACCTACGGCTGTCGACACAGCGGAAGACATTATCACAGTGACTGCTCCAGCCCCGCACAGCTTCATCTCCTGGGACATCGCGAATCTGGTTCAGGGCTGGCTCGATGGCTCCATCACCAACTACGGGGTAATGCTGAGGGATACCGATGAAAGCTCGTCGGAGGGCTTAAAGGCGTTCTACTCTGCCGACTGGGGCACCGCCAACCAGCGCCCCAAACTGGAGATCACCTATTATGACCCGGCTCCATGAGATGTGACAAGGTTAGTTAGCAGGCCGGCAACATTGTTGCCGGCCTGCTGTGTTATGAGCTTCTGCTTTTCGTCGTTATCACGCTTGTTCCCAACCTTATAGAGGCGGGTTTAAAACCCGCCCGTACTTATGGATGTAGTTGCCCAATTTATTGGGCGATTATGCCTGATGAATAAGGCAACATGGGGAATGCAGAGGGGGTGTCCCACAGCAGACAGCGTGTAAAGACTACACATCGCTCCGTCCAATAGTGGCACCTAGGCCTTTGCATTGACAAACAGAAAAGTCTAATGTATCGTACTAGCGCATGCCACCAACATTTAATCCTCTGCTTTCAGTCGGCTGAATACAATCCCGCGGAGGAAGACATGAGAGACAAGTGCCCGACATGTGGATTTGAGGCTGACGGCGATTTCTGCTCAAACTGCGGCGCTCCCTTGCTGCAGATACCAAGAAAAAGCAACCAACCACCTGATGTAAAGAACCCTTGGACCGCCAAGTGTCCTGTATGCAGAAGGGGTTCACTGAGATCGATGGT
>DAOUVR010000084.1 GCA_030667555.1 Dehalococcoidia bacterium | reverse complement strand
GACGGCGTCGAGGTGACCGAAGACTGTAGTCACACCTGGGTCGGTGTAATCATCAGCAGGTACGTAGATCGCCTGGACGGAGGTGATGGAGCCCCGCGTGGTGGAGGTGATCCTCTCCTCGAGCTCTCCCATCTCAGTAGCCAACGTGGGTTGATAGCCCACTGCTGAGGGCATACGACCGAGAAGCGATGACACCTCCATGCCGGCCATGATATAACGATAGATATTATCAATAAAAAGTAGCACATCCTGCCCCTCAACATCGCGGAAGTATTCCGCCATGGTGAGTCCGGTGAAACCAACACGCACACGCACCCCTGGGGGTTCATTCATCTGCCCGAAAACGAGAACCGTCTTGTCGATAACCCCCGAGGCCTTCATCTCATACCACAGGTCATTGCCCTCTCGAGAGCGTTCTCCTACTCCCGCGAAGACGGAGAAACCGCCGTGCTCAGTGGCAATGTTGCGGATAAGCTCCATAATGATAATGGTCTTGCCGACCCCGGCACCACCGAAAGCGCCCACCTTCCCTCCCTTGGTAAATGGGGTGATGAGATCGATAACCTTAAGTCCCGTCTCCAACATCTCGGTCGTTGTCTCTTGCTCCTCGAAAGAGGGGGGAAGGCGGTGGATGGACCAATGCTCTTCAGCCTTAACTTCTCCTAGCTCGTCTAGAGGCTCACCCATGACATTGAACAGCCTTCCGAGAGTTGCTTTGCCCACAGGTACAGCAATCGGTGCTCCCGTGTCAATAGCCTCAGCGCCTCTCTCAAGCCCATCGGTAGGGGTCATTGCCAGGCAGCGAACCCAGTTATTTCCTACATGATGCTGTGTCTCAAGCATGATTTTCCCTACGTCACGGGGTATCTCGATAGCATTATAGAGAGCGGGAAGCTCATCCGGTGGGAACTCGATATCCACCACTGTTCCAATCACTTGAGCTACTTTTCCTTTTGCCATAAAGACCTCCAGAAATGTTATAACACCTATACCAACGCCGCTGCTCCCCCAGTGATGTCCATGAGCTCCTCGGTAATCATCTCCTGCCGCAGCTTATTATGGGTAAGGGTAAGCTCCTCGATAAGATCATTGGCGTTATTGGTGGCGTTTCGCATTGCTACCATCCTCGCCGACTGCTCACTGGCGATAGACTCAAGAAGAGCATGGTAGAGTTGCATCTCCACAAACCGAGGGAGCAACTGAGATAGAACCTCTTGAGGGGAAGGTTCGTAGATATATTCAATGTTTCGCCCTGGTTCTATAACTGGCTCGATGGGTAACAACCGCCAGAGCACTGGTTTCTGAGTCATAGTGGTTACAAATTGGGTGTAGCATAGGTATACCTGGTCAACAAGTGCATCGGTGTAATCATCGATAACGATACGGGCAACAGGGAGGACATCGGCTACCGACGGGCGGTCGCTGATACGAGTGAACTCGGCGCGAACCTCCTGGCCAGAGCGCATCATAAAAACTCTCCCTTTAAGACCCAAAGTAACGGTGATCACAGGAACGCTCTGCTCCAGAATAAAGCCCGCCGCCGTTCGATTGATATTTGCATTGAGCCCGCCACAAAGGCCACGGTCGGGGGTGATATGAATGAGCTCAATCCTTTTTACTGGCCTCTGAACTAACAAGGGTTGGCTCTCCTCCTCTGCCTGGTGCTGGGCAGCGAGATCAGTCAGAACCTCACGCATCTTCTCAGCATATGGGCGGGCAGCAATGGTGCGGTCTTGGGCCCGCCTCATCCTTGAGGCAGCGACCATCTCCATCGCCTTGGTGATCTTTGCCGTGCTTTGGACGCTCTTGATACGGCGCCTAATCTCTCTAATTGTTGCCAAGCTTACTCCTTAGGCATGGTCTCCTTGAACTCAAGGATTGCCTTCTTCAATCCTTCCTCGGTCTCATCGCTTATCGCCTTCTCCTTGGCGATGCGCTGCCCGATGTCAGGATAGGTTGTTGCTATGAAGCGGAGGAAGTCATCCTCAAAGGCTCTCACTTTCTCAACAGGAACGTCATCGAGGTAGCCGTTAATCACGGCGTAAAGTATGATAACCTCTTTTTCCAGAGTCATAGGAACGTACTGCGGCTGTTTCAGAACCTCGGTAGTCCGCTGCCCTCGGTCAAGCTGCGCTCTAGTTGCCCTATCCAACTCGGCAGCACCGAACTGGGAAAATGCCGCCAGCTCTCGATACTGAGCGAGGTCCAACCGCAATTTCCCCGCCACCTGCTTCATCGCCTGTGTCTGAGCGGCACCGCCCACCCGAGACACCGACAGCCCCACATTCAGCGCTGGCCGAATGCCAGCATTGAAGAGGTCTGTCTCCAGGTAGATCTGGCCATCAGTGATGGAGATCACATTGGTGGGGATATAGGCCGATATGTCTGCGGCCTGAGTTTCAATGATTGGCAGGGCGGTCAGTGAGCCGCCGCCATGTTCCGGCGCCATCTTTGCGGCGCGCTCCAAAAGACGGCTATGCAGATAGAACACGTCTCCTGGGTAAGCCTCGCGGCCTGGGGGACGGCGCAACAGCAGGGAGATCTGGCGATAGGCCCAGGCATGTTTGGAGAGATCGTCATAGATAACCAGGGCATCAAGCCCCTGCTCCATAACCTCCTCACCAATGGCACAGCCGGCGTAAGGAGTGAGATACTGCAATGCGGCAGAGTCAGAGGCATGGGCCGAGACCACGATGGTATGCTCCATAGCTCCGTGGTTCTCTAAGGTAGCCACAGCTTGGGCCACCTTGGAGGATTTCTGCCCGATAGCAACATAGATACAGGTGAGGTCGCCCCCCTTCTGGCTGATGATGGTATCGAGGGCAATGGCTGTCTTACCAGTGGAGCGATCGCCAATTATCAGCTCTCGCTGCCCCCGCCCGATGGGGATCATACTGTCGATGGCCTTGATACCGGTATGAACCGAGGTATCCACTGACTTGCGAGCTACCACATTAGGAGCCACCCGCTCTATAGGGCGGGTCTTCTCATATTTTATAGGCCCTTTGCCATCGAGGGGCTGACCCAAGGGATCGATTACCCGCCCTATTAGTCCACCCCCTACGGGCACTTCAGCGATCCTCCCGGTGCATCTGACCTCATCCCCCTCCTTGATCTTGCTATAATCGCCGAGGATTACCGCACCAACGCTTTCCTCCTCCAGGTTAAGGGCAATGCCAATCACACCTTCTGGAAACTCGAGCAATTCATTATACTTGGCACCAGAAAGCCCATGAATGCGAGCAATGCTGTCTCCTGCCTCAACCACGGTACCCACATCCACCATGGTCAATGTAGTGCCAAACTGCTCGATTTGCTGCCTGATGATAGACGCAATATCTTGAGCGCGAGCCATCTAAACCTACCTCCAGTCTATGAGCTTCTCCCTACCGACGAACGGCTCAGGGAGGGCTACTCCCTAGCCCGAGTTGCCCACAACACTTGCCTTACTATTTTCTACTCTGCCGCCCCAACCAGGCTTTTCTTCAATGCCTGCAATCTGCTTTTAGTGCTGCCATCGATGAGCTTGTCACCAACCCTTACGACGAGCCCCCCAATAATAAACGGGTCAACCTGTGTGACGAGCCGAATCTTCTTACCTAGTGCATCACTGAGCCTGTGGGTCACGCTGTCCTTATCCTTTTCATCCAAAGGAATCGCTGTAGCTACCTTCGCATGAGCGATGCCCCGATGTTCGTCGACCAGCCGCCCATATTCATAAACTATTTCCTCAACGATGCCCAGCCTCTTCTTAGCCACCAGTAGAAGTGCCAGGTTCATTGCCAGGGGACTTATACCCTCGAGGCGCTGGCTCATGATTTTCGTCTTCTCGCCGAAGTGAATCTTCGGGTTTTCCAAAAAAGCATAAATAACAGAGTCCTTCATCGCCTCAGCGATCATGCCCAGGTCGCTGCGCCACCGATCCAGCTCATTTTGCTCCAGGGCAATCTGAAAGACTGCCTGAGCGTGCCTTCTTGCTGAAGCTCTCGCCATTACTCAGCCTTTCCTTCAGAAGCCTGCTCGAGCACCTCATCGATAAGCTTACGATGCTTCTTTTTATCCAGGGTCTCGCTTATCACCTTCTCGGCAGCCAGTATCGCCAGGTCGGCGAACTGACGCCTGAGCTCTCCGATAGCTTCGTCCTGCTCTCGCTGGATCTCAACGCGCGCCCTGGCGACAATACTCTCCGCATCCTGCTTTGCTTGTTCCCGCGCTTCTTCCTTTAGTTGTTGCCCCACTTGCTCTGCCTGAGCCAATATATTCTGTCTTTCCCCTCGGGCTACCTCAAGATGCTCCTTGACCTGCTCCTCGGTCTTGGCCATCATCTCTTTCATCTGCTCCGCCTGTTCCAGACCTACCCTGATCCTCTCCGAACGCTCATCGAGCATCCTTCGAATGGGCTTATATGCGATGAAGTAAAGTAGAACCAAAAGGAGAGCAAAGTTTATGAGTTGGGCAAGCAAGCCCTGCCAACTAATGCCAAGACCCTCCATTTTTAAATCCTCCCTAAAGAAATGCCTTTAAGAATTAGGAAAGGATTGCCCATAGCATAACTGCAAGGGCAACAAACATTCCCAAGATTGCCACCACAACGATAAGCGCTATAGAAAGAGGCAACCCTTCGTTTTTCATCATCAGACCTCCTTTAGACCCCTATTCCCATAGCAAGGATAATCGCTATTATCAGCGCATAGATAGCCACGGCTTCGGCAAAGGCGATGGCTAGGATCATATTGGTCATGATCGCGCCTCGGGCCTCAGGGTTTCTACCCAGAGCCTGCATCGCTCCATATCCCAAAATCCCAATGGCAAGCGCAGGCCCAAAAGCGCCCAAGCCGATGGCCAAGGCTGCGGCAAACAGCCTCATTGCTTCTACTTCCATTTCCTATCTCCTTTCATAAAGATATTCTATTCGTGGTCTGTGTCGTGAGGCATAACCGCTATAGTAACAAATACCAGAGTCAGCCCGGCGAAGATCAACGCCTGGACAAAGCCAAGCAGCACCTCCAGCCCATAGAAGGGCACGGCAATAATCCAGGGGACAAGAAAGGTTATCATCAGTAGTAGCACCATGCCCGCCAGCATGTTGCCAAAGAGACGGAAGGTGAAGCTGATGATACGGACAAACTCGCTAATGGCTTCCAAGGCGCCGACAAACATATCTATAAGACCGAGGAAGATCCCGCTAAGCCCGCTGCCGATCTTGCCCCTGGCTAGCTGGCCAATGCCGCTGAATACCTTACCAAGCCGGGCAAATTTGCTTGCATAGTGGCGGAAGCCCAGGCTACGGATGCCACTATACGTAACAAAGACAAAGGATATGATGGCTAAGGCCAGGGGGAAGTTGACATCGGTATTCGCCTTCCGTAGCAGAGGCTCTTCTACTATCCAGCCTTGGTATGTACCGAAGAAAGCCCCCGCCTCTTGTCCCATATGTCCGAAGCCGATGGTATCGAAGCCGGGAAGCAGCGAGGTCAAAGCAGCAGCTAGGACATAAAAGAAAATGGT
>DAOUVR010000160.1 GCA_030667555.1 Dehalococcoidia bacterium | reverse complement strand
TTCCTGTCGCGGTATATCTTAGTCTCAGACATGCTGCGTCCTTCGGCAGAATTGAGTTCCAGTTAGCGCAATATCTATTGGTGCGACCTCAACGTCATTGGAACCGAAGTGCAAGTGGAAGCCAGGACAGCGGTCATCAAGCCATAGGCTTGTTAGCCGCATAGCCTCTCGGGAAATGCGCCAGGAAATGGCTACAGTCAAAGGGCAGCCACCACCCTATCGTAGCCCTCAACGATGATGCGCACCACGTCGCCAGCGCTGACGATATCCTTGACCATTCCGGCGATGGAGCCGCAATACAGTTCCCCATCGACCACATTGCCATCCAGTTCGCCCGACCGAGACCTGCCAAGGCCAATAAGGACCAGAAGCTCCTCAGGCGATGCCCCACTGCCCTCAGTCTCCAGCATCTTGGCGGTGAACTCATTTTTAAGCCCCCTGGTGTGACCGAGCTTTCTCCCGGTGATCACTGTTCCGGTATCGATGGCCTTCACGACCGCATCCTTGAAGTTCTGATGAGCAATGCACTCGTGAGTGGCGACGAAGCGAGTGCCGATCTGAACCCCTTCTGCCCCCAGAGCAAGGGCGGCAACAAGCCCCCGTGCGTCGGCGATCCCGCCGGCCGCTACCACCGGGATGCTGACCGCATCCACCACCTGAGGAACGAGGGCAAAGGTGGAAAGTTCATCGAAGCCATTGTGACCACCAGCCTCATAGCCTTCGGCGATGACGGCGTCAACACCTTGCCTTTCAGCGCCCTGAGCATGTCTCACCGAGGCGACAACGTGCAGAACCTTAACCCCAGCCTCTTTCAAGTGAGCAGTATACAGCGCCGGGTTCCCCGCCGAGGTGGTCACTACCTTGACTCCTTCCTCAATTGCTGCATCGATCAGCTTATCGACGTCCGGCGTTTGCAGCGGAAAATTCACCGCAAACGGTTTATCGGTGAGGCTTTTCGCCTTTCGTATATGGCTTCTTAGATTCTCCTCCTGGTCATCCTCAAGCCTCATGCCTGCGGTAGGACTAACTATCCCCAGTGCCCCGGCGTTGGAAACGGCGGCGGCAAGCTCAGCATTTGCGATCCAATTCATCCCTCCCTGGATTATGGGATACTCTATGTCCAATAATTCACAGAGCTTAGTCTTTTTCATAGCTATCCCTCCTTGAACCAGCATTCTATCCATATGGGGAGAGCGATGTCAAGGACGTATTTCTGGGAGTCACTCCCGGTCCTCCACATAGATGCCTCAATAAGCGCCTCTCTGTTTCTTCCCTCTCCCTTGATGGTCGAAGACTCGACTCTAGCGAGGAGAGGGCTAGGGTGAGGGTGGTTACCACATAGGTCTAATTCCCCCCTCCCTCTAACTCCCTCCCTCCAGGGGAGGGAGGATTTCCTTTCTTACCTTACTGACCCAGATTGCTTCGTCGCTAGCGCTTCTGACAATGACAATAGGGCATCTGCAACTGTAAGCGGAACTGAAGGCAAAGCGAAGAAATCTCTTAATTTCCCACCCACAGTAAGAGGTACTCCTAGGGGACAGCCCCAGATACTCTTAGGATGTACAGAGCGAAGCGAAACCAACCATAATGGAAGGCTGTGGTTTTACCCCGTTGGGGCAGCATCCACCCTACAAAAACTGGACTCCGTTTTCCTTTGAACGAAATAAGCGATATTGCGATGTTGACGATGGGGAGCGATTGAAGTAGAATTCGGTCTGCAGACAAGGAGGGACGATGAAAAGAGACCTCATGGAAATTCTCGCTTGCCCGGTATGCAAGGGTTCCCTCAAGCTCACCGTCGAAGAGGAGGATGAGAAGGAGATTATTAAGGGTTCTCTTTATTGCGACAATTGCTCGGCAACCTATCCTATAGAGGATACCATCCCGAATCTTCTTCCGCCGGAGCTTCACAAATAAACAGGAGGTAGTATGCAGAAATCTCGTGTAGTCGGTGGCCTGATTTGTTTGATAATGGTTGTTGCAGGGCTTGCCTTCGTCTGGGGGATAGTTGTCGAGAGCTACTGGGCGGTTGCGATTCCAGTAATCATCGGCTTCCTGGGGATGTTGTCTCTGGGATTCTGGATCGGCTGGACCATGGCAGTAACCAAGATCGAGCCCCCGCCCGAGGCCACCGAGGAAAGCGCTTCTAAGTCAGATTCCCCAGCCTAAAACAGGTTGCCAGGTACATAAGTAACAGAGGAGTCCGGGGATTCGTAGACTTGGACGCTGAAAACAGAGAGCCCTCTCCTCTGTAGTTCCTCGCAGATTGTGGCAGCGATGTTCTCGGAGGAGGGGTTAATTTTGTCAAAGGGCGATATATCATTCAGGCAAACATGGTCAAAGGGCGCCAACACCTCCCTGAGATGCCCTTTAATCACCGTAAAGTCGTAAGCAAGCCCAATGTCATCTAGATCCTGCACCCGCACCGTAACTATAACCTCGTAACGGTGCCCGTGAAGGTTTTCACACTTTCCCCGGTAACCCCTGAGGAAATGTGCCGCATCAAAGTGTTCCCGAACCGATACCTCATACATCAAAAACCCCCTAGTTCACCGATCTTCTCAACTCCATCTCGCCCCACAACAGCAGCAACCAAGTCCTTGATACTTTCACCGCTTACCGGATGGACTAGCTGTGGGGCGACCTCAAAGAGAGGGATAAGCACAAAGGCACGCTCCTTGATCTTAGGATGAGGGATTGTTAGATCCGCGGTCTCCATACAAAGGTCGTTATAAAATAGTATGTCCACATCTATTGAGCGAGGGCTGTTAGCGAAGCTGGGCACCCTGCCCAAGGTGGCCTCGATACCCTTTATCAATGAAAGCAACTGAAGAGGACCAAGCTCTGTTTCGGCGCGGCAAACGACATTTAAAAACATGGGCTGCTCCGCATGTCCCACAGGCTCAGTCTCATAAATGGAAGAGACCTGCTCTATATGGAGCCGCTCGCCAAGTAGCTGAAGCGCCTTTTCCAGATTTGCCTTGCGGTCTCCCAAATTGGAGCCAAGACCAAGATAGACTTCCATCTACTGCCACCTTCTTCGGACGATGGCGTCGGTCATTTTTGAGACGCGCACCATCTGGAGCACATCGTGCACCCGCACCATGTCAGCACCGTTGGCAATGCCCACAGCGATAGTAGCTGCCGTCCCCTCCAAACGCTGATCGA
>DAOUVR010000173.1 GCA_030667555.1 Dehalococcoidia bacterium | reverse complement strand
TCCCTCAGACCTCAAACCTTCTTAATCGGTGAGTCCAGATTCAGAAGACTCGTCTATTTGTTAGCTTTTTCTGAGGCGTGAAGGTCCTTATGTGAAGGATTCCTTCACGAAAGCTGAGGGAGAAGACTCCCTCAGACCTCAAATCTTCTTAATCGGTGAGTCCAGATTCAAAAGACTCGTCTATTAGTTGGCTTTTTCTGAGGCGTGAAGGTCCTTCTGTGAAGGATTCCTTCACGAAAGCTGAGGGAGAGGACTCCCTCAGTCCTCAAGAAGAATCCACGGATTAAGGCCTCTCTCCCTTACTTGAAATCCTTCGGTAAAAAGCGTATAAATTGGACAGAAATTAGTACTGTGTGGAATGTCATGGACGAGAATAAGGTATACCTTGGCGAGGATGGCATAGTTCGCGTCGTGTTGGTTGGCGAGCAGGATGAAGCCACCTCAAGAGCGGCAGCGGATGAGGTGCTGCGCCTTGCCGGCATCCATGAAGGAAGAAAGCTGCTCTTTGACACCACCAGAGCCAGCAAGTTCTCAGTCGAGGCGAGAAAGGATGCGGTGAAGTGTCTTGCAATACATGACAAGATCGCCATCGTTGCTTCATCGATGCCGATGCGGGCACTGGGGCTGTTCATGGTGGCTGAGGCCAGAGCCCAGCACGCCAAGCTGTTTTACACGCAGGCGGAGGCGTTGGATTGGCTTACCGAGGCTGCCAAGCATGAAAGGTGGAGCGTCACCCTATCCCACCTGTGGAGAGCGATTCTGGGGGTGAGGTGGCTCAGGATCAAGGAGCGGTGGCTGAACGAGGTATTTGAGGTGCTGCGTGGCGTGGCTATGGGGGACCTGTCGAAGAGGATACAGGTCTCCAAACACGACGATGAACTGGCTCTTATCGAGGCGGGCATAAATTTGATGGCTGATGACCTGGAGGATAGTGAGAAAGAGGCAAGAGAATACCAGAGTAGGCTCAGGGGGGAGCGGACCCGCATTGCCAGAGACCTTCACGATTCAATCTCTCAACTGCTCTTCAGCGTGGTGCTCAACTCGGAGGCAGCCGCCACCCTTGTGGAAAGCGATACTCAACTTGCCAGTACACACATTGAATCGGTTCGGGCTGCCGCCGGCGAGGCTCAAAAACAAATGCGCCAGATCCTCAGCGAGCGCGACGCCGGTGCTGTGGAAGGGGGGTTGGGCGGCGCGCTGCGAACCTATCTCAGCGATTTCACCGAGAGGGAAGGGATTGAAGCAACCTTTTCGATTGAGGGGGAGAAGAGAAAGGGAATGGCGATGGAGCGGGAGCTCTTTCGCATTGCCCAGGAAGCGTTGAACAACGTAGCGAAACACTCGCAAGCAACTTCAGCCTCAGTGTCACTAAGTTTTTATCCGGGACAGGTTTGCCTGAGAATAGAGGACGATGGCATCGGTTTTGATATATCACAGTGTAGAGCGGGCTTGGGGATGCAAAATATTCGTGAACGTGCTGAGGGGCTCGGCGGGCAACTGGCGGTAGAGTCAGTCCCAGGCAAGGGGACCAAAATCACGGTGGAGATCCCTCTGAAGGAGAGACATGGACAAGATCAGCGTACTAATAGCGGATGATCATCCAGTGGTAAGGCAGGGACTGCACAGCTTTTTGCAGCTTCAGGACGATATCGATATAGTGGGAGAGGCTGCCGATGGATTGGAAGCGGTAGAGAAGGTTGCTGAGCTTCTGCCAGATGTGGTGCTTATGGACCTGGTTATGCCTAAAGTGGATGGCATAGCGGCGATTCGTCGGATTACTGCCCTCAGCCCGAGTACGCGCGTTCTGGTGCTCACCAGCTTTTCTGACGATGACAAGGTTTTTTCTGCTATCAAAGCAGGCGCCCTCGGCTATCTGATGAAGGACTCCAGTCCAGCCGACCTGGCAGAAGCAATTCGAGCGGTGTATCGCGGAGAGCCTTCCCTTGATCCCGCGATAGCGAAGAAGTTGATGGACCAGCTCTCCAAAGGGGAGGAGGTTATCGCTGAAGAAGATTTGACTATCCGCGAGAAGGAGGTGCTACGCCTCATCGCCAGGGGCAACAGCAATAAGGAGATTGCTGCATCGCTTCAGATAAGTGAAAAGACGGTTAAGAACCATGTAACCAACATCCTGCATAAGCTGCACCTTTCCGACCGCACTCAGGCTGCTCTTTATGCCGTCCGCCGTAGAATGGCAGGGGACGACTCGGAATAGACCATGATTTTCACCCAGGAATATGGATCTCAGCGCCTCGATGTCATTCTGAGGAGCGCAGCGACGAAGAATCTGTCGCCCTTCCCCACCGAGATTCTTCGCCTTCGGCTCAGAATGACAAAAGGGAGGCATCACCGAGGTTCTTCCCCTTCCTCTTCGCTGTCTCTTAGCTTTGCTAAGAGCTACGGCTCAGAATGACGCTGCGAAGCAGGTGTAACATAGAGGGTAGCCTGGAGCATCTGCTCCCGGCTTGGTTGTCGCCCTTCCGCTGAAGGGCCACAACCAAGCCGGTTGTTAGGATTTCCAAAAGGGGATAGGGGCTCCCATCGGCAGGCTCGGGGTGAACGGGATAAATAATCCCTCCTCTCGCCAGAGGCGAGTCGCCTTTGGAGACTGGACGAAGAAGTGGTGTTGGAAAATGTAATGGAACCCACCTTCCCAAACGGAGATGGATATGGTGGGTTTCGCCCTTCCGCTGAAGGGCTGCACCCACCCTACTATTGCTATTATTCGGCTTGTACATATCAATGTAGGGGCGTTCAGCTGAACGCCCCTACTAGGCTGTTGGAGCGGATGCTCCAACCTACCT
>DAOUVR010000068.1 GCA_030667555.1 Dehalococcoidia bacterium | reverse complement strand
TCAAGCCCAAAGCCCTCTTCCTTGAAAATCTGCGCTAAAGCTCGGTTGATGAAGGCTTTGCAAGCGTAGATGACAAGACTATCTGGGTAGCGACGACCGAACTCCTCACGGTATTCAGCACATTTGCTTCTCAGGGTTGCTTCGTCGAAGACATAGAGAGGTGTGCCGAACTCGCTGGCCAGAGCCACGACATCGCAACCGCCAATAATGAGATGATTCTTCCTATCAATCTGTGTGGTTGGAGGGAAAAGAGAAAGTCCAAGCATATCTTCCTCGCATTGGTAACTTAACAGTGGCTAATTGATGGTGTAGTGGGTATCCTCTCCTTTTCTCAGACAGGATGCCTTTCCCTCTCGCTCCAGCTTAATGAGATGGGCGAGAATCTGTCCCTCGGCTGCAAAATGAAGGCGACTATCTAGCTCTGGGTATATCTCATCCACCAGTTCTTTTACTGTTGCCTTCCCTTGCCTCAGCCCAGCTATTACCTGCTCCTCTCGTTCCAGGCGATGCTGGATCAGTTCCTCGATCTTTCGTTTGGCTTCCCTTATTGGGGGGCCATGGCCCGGGTAGATTGTCGCAATATCATAATTGAGGAGCTTCCTCAGCGAATTAATGTATATAGCCATATCACCATCCGGTGGTCTCATTGCGGTAGTGCCCGTGCCCAGAATGTGATCCCCAGAAAAGAGAACCCTTTGCTCCTTGATATAAATGCAGATATGCCCTGGGCTGTGTCCCGGCGTATGGATTACTTCTAGTTTAATGCCATTAAGGAGCAAGCTATCACCGTCTTCCACCGCCTTATGCACCGGGATGGTCGCCTGCCCTATCTCAGCGGAGTGGAGAATGATTTCTGCCCCTGTCCCCCCCCCGATCTTCACTGCGCCACCAATGTGGTCTGGGTGAGTATGCGTGAGCATGATATACCGTAAGTCTGGCTGGACAGTCTTTATGTAATCGATTCGTGCACTGATGGATTCCTCATCACTGTATCCGGAGTCTATAAGTGCACCGTGTGACTTATCGACCACCAGGTAGACATTCGGTGCGAAAAAGCCCATGAAAGAGCCCTTCTCCACCGGGATAGAATGAATTCCAGGGGCAATCTCCAATTCGGCCTCCCTCTTCACACCTTAAGCCTATGGAGACTTTATATGTAGCATATTAGCAATTGAATTGGGTGAAGTCAACCGCTGGTTGACAGCGGTAGGAGATATGGCTAGTATTTCCCTTAAGTGAACGATGTATCAAAAGAGCGTTCTGGATAACGGGCTGCGGATTATCACTAGCTCTATGCCTGGTACCCACTCTGTGTCCATTATTTTATTCCTTGGTACAGGCTCTATCTACGAAAGAGCGGAGGAAGCGGGGCTTTCCCACTTTATTGAGCACCTCCTTTTCAAGGGGACGCAGCGCCGGCCTACATCAAAGGATATCTCAGAGGCTATTGAGGGAGTAGGCGGTATATTAAATGGGGCCACCAGTAAAGAACTCACCATGTACTGGTGCAAGGTTGCTCGTCCCCATTTCCCTCTTGCTTTAGACTTAATAGTCGATATGTTACAGCACTCCAAGTTCGATGCCAAGGACATAGAGCGGGAACGCCAGATCATTATAGAGGAACTCAATGAGAGCATGGATTCGCCACAATACCGAGTGAGTATGCTTATCGATGAGGTGGTGTGGCCCGATCAGCCTCTGGGCCGCGATGTTATTGGGAGCAAGGAATCGGTAGCTGGCTTGAGTCGAAGGATGCTTATGGATTATACCGGCCATCAATATGTGCCTAGTAACGTTGTAGTCAGCGTTGCTGGTGACATAAGCCATGACGAGGTACTGTCAGCCGTAGGTGGAGCCTTAAACGATTGGGCTGGGGGTATTCCAAAGCCTCCTTATCCTACCGACGACACCCAGCAGGAGCCTCAAATCCGTATTGAGCCAAGGGAGTCCGAGCAAGCTCACCTTTGCCTAGCGATACGCGGTGTACCCATCCTTCACCCCGATCGTTTCAACCTGGACATGCTGAATGTGGTTCTCGGAGAGGGGATGAGCAGTCGTTTGTTCTTGGAGATTCGGGAGAGACGGGGGCTTGCCTATGACACCTATAGTTATGTGCAACACTTTTTCGATTCAGGGGCTATTACCGTGTATGCCGGTGTTGATCCTAAGCACATCGATAGCGCTATTCAAGCCATCTTGGAGCAGTTGCACCTTCTCAAAGAGGACATTCCCGAGGCAGAGCTATCCAAGGCAAAGGAGTATGCCAAGGGGCGTCTGTTACTTCGTATGGAAGACACCAGGAATGTTGCTAGCTGGACGGGGGGACAAGAGATACTAACCAGGCGCATTTACACCGTCGATGAAGCGGTGTCGATAATCGATGCCATCACCCCCGAGGACATGAAAAGGGTGGCGAGGCAACTACTGGTTTCTGAAAGCCTCAACCTGGCTGTCGTTGGCCCCGTTACCGAGGGGCATAGCTTCTATGGGCTACTCAAGCTTTAATGTGGGGGGAGCACTACCTCGACGCCAGCCTCGTTCTGAGTTATTTTGAAGTTAGTGTCTTCAGCTCGTTCTCTTTTAGGACGTGCCGTTTCAAGCGTCACCATCCCTAACGGATTTCATAATTATTAGTAGCCGCAGCCATAAGGCTGCGGCTACTGTTTTCCAAGAGTTGAGATTACACTCAGGCTTAGTACTCTGGCATTTGGGGCATTCCAGGTTTGTCCTTCTCGGGGAGATCGGCAATCAGCGCCTCGGTGGTGATCACCATAGCGGCGACGCTCGTTGCATTTTCCAGCCCGGCTATTGTCACCTTGGCCGGGTCGATGATCCCCCGCTTCTGCATGTCAGCGTAGTCGTCCCTCAGGGCGTCGTAGCCAATCCCTGGTCTACTCTTCTTCACCTTCTCCACTACCACTGAGCCCTCCCTGCCGGCGTTGATAGCGATCATCTTCAGCGGCTCGACGAGGGCGTGCCTGACAATGTTAACCCCGGTTGCTTCATCACCAGAAGCCTTGATCTTATTCAGACTGGGGAGGACATTAATGAAAGCGACCCCACCACCGGCAACGATACCCTCTTCCACAGCAGCCCTGGTGGCGGAGAGGGCATCCTCGACGCGGTGTTTCTTCTCCTTTAGTTCGACCTCGGTGGCGGCCCCCACCTTAAGCACGGCAACGCCGCCGGCGAGCTTGGCCAAGCGCTCCTGTAGCTTCTCCTTATCAAATTCGGATGTGCTATCCTCTATCTGGGCCTTTATCTGCTTTATCCTCGACTGAATGGCTTCATCCGAGCCCTTGCCTTCGATAATGGTGGTATCCTCCTTGGTGGCCACAACTTTTCTTGCTCTGCCGAGGTCCTCTACTGTGGCTGAGTCGAGCTTTCGCCCCATCTCCTCGGTAATCACCGTACCCCCGGTGAGGAGGGCTATATCCTCGAGCATCGCCTTTCTGCGATCGCCAAAGCCCGGTGCCTTCACTGTTAGGCAGTTGAGGGTACCCCTGAGCTTATTGACCACCAGGGTAGCCAGCGCCTCTCCATCGACATCCTCGCCGATGATGAGGATATTCTTTGATACTTGAAGTATCTTCTCTAAGACGGGCAGAAGGTCGGCGACAGCGGATATCTTCTTATCAGTGAGCAAGATATAGGGGTCCTCGAGCTCCGTCTCCATTCTCTCTGGGTTGGTTATGAAGTAGGGGGAGATATAACCTCTATCGATCTTCATCCCCTCGACGTACTCCGTTTCAAATTGTATCCCCTTGCCTTCCTCTACGGTAATCACGCCATCCTTGCCCACCTTGTCCATAACCTCGGCGATGATATTGCCGATCTCCTCATCGGCCGCCGAGATAGCAGCAACCTGGGATACCTGCTCGCGGGTGGTTACCGGAGTTGATATCTTCTTGAGTTCCTCCACAATAGTGGCGGTTGCCTTTTGAATGCCCCTTTTTAATGCCATGGGGTTTGCCCCGGCAGCGACATTCTTCATCCCCTCGTGGAGCATCGCTTGGGCCAGCACGGTGGCGGTAGTAGTGCCATCGCCAGCGATATCATTAGTCTTGGTTGCCACCTCTTTTATCAGTTGAGCCCCGATGTTCGCGAACGGGTCCTCCAGTTCGATCTCCTTAGCAATGGTGACGCCGTCATTGGTTATGGTAGGGGGGCCGAACTTCTTGTCCAGCACTACGTTCCGCCCCTTTGGTCCCAGGGTGATCTTGACCGCATCGGCCAGGGCGTCCATTCCAATTTTTAGATGTGCCCTTGCATTTTCACTATAAGCAATCTGTTTTGCCATTTCTCCTCCCTTTAACTGAACTTGGCCAATATATCGCTCTCGCGCAGGATCAGGAGTTCCTCATCGTTGACGGTGATATCAGTGCCACCATACTTGGCGTAGACCACCTTGTCTCCCTTTTTCACCTCCATGGTCACCCTCTTGCCGTTCTCGTCTAACCTTCCCGGGCCTACGGCGATGACCTCACCACGCTGAGGCCTCTCCTTCGCGGTATCAGGTAATATAATACCTCCCTTACTTACATCTTCCTCAGTCATCGGTCTCACTACTACTCGGTCTCCCAACGGCTTCAACTTAGTTACCACTTTCGCCCTCCCTATAGAATATCTTTTTTAGCACTCTCACCAGCAGACTGCTAATCATATTAGCCTAGATTGGCGTAGGCTGCAAGTGGGCAGATAAGCATTAATAGCTATTGGCGGCAATTGAGATAAATTTAGTTTATTCTTATTATTAAATTATTCTATATAGGTCTCTTTTTCCCTTGGATGCTACCTTTGACATCGAACACGGAAACGTGTAAACTATCTTTATGAGAGCAAGAGGGAGAAAGAAGAAGGTACAGTGGGATGCAGAAGGCGTTCGCGCACTGAGGCAGCATTTAGGCGTCACCCAGCAGGAGATGGCCGATGAGCTGGGCACGCGCCAGCAGACCATCAGTGAGTGGGAGCGGGATATGTATCGTCCCAGGGGCACCTCGTCGAGGCTGCTCACTATCGTCGCCGAGCGGGCTGGCTTTGAGTACGGGGCGAAAAGAAATGAACAGCCGTAAAGATGGGGGATTATTACCTCAGATGATCAGGATTTCGTGAGTTTCGAGAGGATAGCAGAGGGTGAGCGGCGAGGTTGTCTATACCTTGGGAACGAGCTATCGTACCCCAGATGAATTCTTGGCGCTGCTCAAGGACGTAGGTGTTGAGGTGATGCTGGGCGTACGTCGCTTCCCCACATCGAGATTCAAACACTTTGAAAAGGATGAGCTTTTCCAGCTGCTTGAGAGAGAGGGCTTTAGTTATATTTATCTCGGCGAGGAACTAGGGGGATATCGAAGGAAGGGATACGAGGCTTATGTCGGCACTGAGGAGGCTTGGGGAATTGGCCAGTGAGAAGAGTGTGGTCATTCTCTGTGCCGAGCGCCTTCCTTGGCGGTGCCATAGAATGTTTATTGGCCGGGAGCTGGAGCGGGATGGCTTCAAAGTCGCTCATGTCATCGATGAAAAGAGGTTGTGGATGCCCCGAGGGCAGGTTGATAGGAATGGTTGAAAGACAAGGCTTCATTTTTACGTAGAGCTACATGCAATCGTGTAAGAATAGTCTATATGGAGCGAGTGACGGAAAGCCCGTTAGTTCAGGTTTGGACCGAAGCAGGAGTTCCTTAAAGAGGTATTGGTCGCCTAAGTTGATTTGACTGCTGCGGTGATAGGAGTGTAAGATATAAGCACGAAGGTTTACTTCTGGTAATGGTACGCAGCCATCGTTATGGGAATGGCTGTACCATTCTTAAATGGGATGTAACTCCGATATGCAATGGTAAAGGGAGCTGATATGAAGTTGTGGAGAACACCATTTGATCAGACGGAAAAGGCTACCAGGCCGGCCAAAGTGCTGATCGACAAGGATAGATGCAAGGGGTGCGGCTACTGCGTGGACTTCTGCCCTAAGGCAGTGCTTGAGATGAGTGAGGAACTGAATCCAAAGGGCTATACCCTCGCCATAGTAGTAGACGAGAGTAAGTGCCTGGGCTGTGGCTTATGTGAGATGCTTTGTCCTGAATTCGCCATCTACCTGGAACTGAGCGACAACGAGAGCTGACGGGAGTTTGTATGTCTGAAGATGGAGTGCTCTGTGGAACATTTTTCATGAACGGTGATGTGGCCTGCGCCGAGGGGGCCATCAGCGCAGGTTGCCGCTTCTTCGCTGGCTATCCCATCACCCCGGCCACCGAAGTGGCCGAGAGGATGAGTGAGCGGCTTCCCCACGTGGGAGGTATATATATCCAGATGGAGGACGAGATCGCATCCATGAATGCCATACTGGGTGCGTCCT
>DAOUVR010000003.1 GCA_030667555.1 Dehalococcoidia bacterium | reverse complement strand
GGTGTGAGTTACGACGACGTCTCTTTTTTCAGGAGGGGTCTTGAAACAACAGGGGCTCTGGAGAGAACGGTGGCCTTCATCAATACCGCATCAGACCCCGTTATTGAGCGGATATCAACCCCAAGGTTAGCTTTGACCGCGGCCGAGTATCTGGCTTGGGAACAGAATATGCACGTGCTGGTCATACTTGCTGACATGACCAATTATTGCGAGGCTCTTCGTGAACTTTCCTCCATGCGTGAGGAGATCCCGTCGAGGAGGGGATATCCCGGATATATGTACACCGACCTTGCCACGATGTATGAGAGGGCAGGTAGGATTTCTGGGAAGGAAGGGTCAGTAACTATAATGCCCATTTTGACAATGCCCGATGATGATATAACACATCCCATACCCGACCTCACCGGCTACATAACCGAAGGGCAAATCGTGCTTTCCCGAACTCTGGAAAGAAAGGGAATATATCCGCCAATAGATGTATTCTTGTCCCTTTCACGGATGATGAAAGAAGGGATCGGGCCAGGTAAAACGAGGGAGGACCACAACAATGTTTTCATGCAGTTGTATGCTGCCTATGCCGAGGGGTGTTACCTCAGAGAGATATCAACCATCATAGGTGCCGAGGCATTGAGTGAAAGGGACAAAGTGTATCTAACCAACGCGGAAGAGTTCGAGAAGAAGTTCATAGCTCAAGATGAGTCCCAAAAAAGGAGCATAGAAGATACCTTGGATACAGGGTGGGAGCTGTTCTCGGCACTGCCTGAAGAGGACCTGAAACTGATTAGTGAGGAACTCATCAAAGAATACCACCCTAAGTACCGCAAAGCCGCTGCGAGTGAAGCGAGGGAATCCTCATAAATGCCACAACAACTGATCAGAGTAAGACCCACAAAAATTGAGTTGGTAAAGCTGAAGCGCAGGCTTTCGTTAGCCGAGAGGGTGCAAAAGATACTGAAGGACAGACTCTCCATACTGACTATGGAATTCCTGCAGACAACGATAGAGACAGTGGAGGTGAAAACACAACTAGTCGATGTCCTCTCTGAGGCTTACAAGGCGTTATCAATCGCCACCGGGTATCATGGGTACATAGCGCTGGAAAAGGAACTTATAGCAACCGAGGCTGATTTGAAACTCACCGTTGGCTTAAGAAACATAGCCGGCGTGAGAATTCCCTCTGTTGAGCTAATGGGCCATGAAAAGTCAATGAGAGGATATGATTTGGTTGATACCTCCTCATGGTTGGACCATGCAGCCCAACTATTTGAAAAGTGCCTTGAATCTATTATCGAATTGGCCGAGCTTCAGAGGGGCTTGGAATTATTGGGAATGGAAATAAATAGGACAAAAAGAATAACCAACGCCTTGGAGTATATGGTAATACCCGCGTTGCAAGTGACGATAAGCTACTTACATATGAAGTTTGAGGAAAGGGATAGGGAGGAGAAAGTGCGGCTGAAACGGGTGAAGATACTAGTTTCGCGAAGGTAGCCGGATATGTCTAACGAATTACCTTACGAAAAGATGCTTCAACAGTGTCTGAGAAGCGAGCTCAGGTTGGTGAATGCCGGGCTACCGCGTAATCAAAAATCGCTATCCGGTTTATTACGTGAGGAATACCCTCATGTAATGTGTAGCGATGGCAGCACTCATTTCTTCAAGAGAAGAGAGCTTGAGTACCTTTCAAGCATGATAGATACTGATGATCAAGAAGCATTATTGTTACCTATGATTATAGAACTGGAGGGAAATCAAGCTGAGGCATCACTAATATGTCAAGGAGAGGTAGAGGAGAAGGTTACGTCAGGAGTGCTCAATATGCCTGTCACTTGTGAGCAGGGGAGGGTTAGGATATACAGACCACAATTGGCTCTGTTAAGGAAGATGCTGAAAACAACGACCCAGTACGTTTTCTCTCCAAAAATCATGGCGTAAACTATGCTGCAAAGCAGAAATGGGTTATGCTCATAGCTTGAATTGTTGCCCCTGCAGCTCAGAGCATAGAGTACCAGCCTCCGGAGCTAAGGGCGAGAGTTCGACTCCCTCCAGAGGCGCAAATCTGTTATTCGCCACGATGGCTAGAAGGATATTAGATGAGCGATCTCATTGAGATTCGTACGACCTTTTCTACACAAGCGCCTCGATCTTTGCCGCGGCCTCTCAGAGCCATTTCAACACTGCCGCTGTCGTCGTGGTGATGAGTCTCATCGCTATCGCTGGCCTCATCTTCCAAACTAAACACAAGACACTGATTGCAATGAGCTTGTATGCTCCGCTCTTGTTAGGCGTATACGTTACCAGCGTGTATTCCCTCTTCCGCATGGGGGGTTAGCAGGTTGAAGGCTAAACCTAGGTGACTACAAAGGGGGCGAAATGAAGAAAACAGTCAAGGAACTGGCGACAAACATTTGTCTCACGGTCGGTCACAGAGACCGGATATATGAAGCGATCGAGAAGATTGCAGGGGATAAAGAGACCATGCTTGCCTGCGTGGTAGATGAGCAAAACGTACTCAGAGGCGTTATAACCCCCAAGGAATTACTGAAGGTAATAGAGGTGCGCGAATACGGAGCCACTAGATCCCCCTTCTTTGAGGGACCAGAGGTCCTGCACTTCCTAACTTCAAGATATGCCGAAGACATAATGACCGGTCCTATCAGTGTGAAGGCGGACGATGAAATAGAGAAGGCGATCAATGTCATGCTTGATGAGGGATTCTACGAAGTGCCCATTACCGACAAAGATGGGAAGTTAATCGGGGAGATAAGTTACTTTAGCATAATTACCAGCTCGATTGACTATCTAAGCAGAGAATAGACGATGGGACTTGAGATATATTTCAAGTTCATACTGAGCTTTGCTCTGATTCTATTGGCAGCCAGGCTTGGTGGAGAGGTAGCAGAACGCTATCTAAAGCAGCCAGCAGTTCTGGGGGAATTGCTGGCTGGCATCATTATCTCACCCTTCGCCCTAGGTGGTTTAATCGGAGACCCCATAATCTTAAACTTCGCCACCATTCCTAATCCATTTGGGCTTGAGGGCGAATTTCACGTCATGGAGATCATATCGGAGATAGCCGTTGTGGTGCTGCTTTTCGTCGCTGGCGTGGAAACCGATGTCAGGTCTTTTCTCAGATACGGACTTGCCGGATCTGCCGTAGCTTTCGGTGGACTTGTCTTGCCATTCGCTTTCGGCTTCCTGGCCACTATGCTGCTTGCTCCCGACGTGGGAATGACGGGATGGCTGTTCATTGGAGCGACCTTGACGGCGACCAGCATCGGCCTTACCGTGCGAATACTCATGGATATGGGCCAGCTGCTGACACCAGAGGGGACAACCATACTGGTTGGCGCGGTAATCGATGACATAATTGGCATAGTCATACTGTCCGCAGTTATCTTCATGGCACGAACAGGCGGTGCGATAAATGTTCTTCAAATAATAAAAGTGTTTGCCATCGGTTTTGCCGTCTGGTTCGCCTTGCTCATAATCGGAGTCAGGTTTCGTAAATACATATCGAAAATACTCCTGAATCCCTTCAAGAGATCTGGAACCATGCCCATCGTTGCCATTATCATAGGTTTCATCATCGCCTACCTGGTTACATTGGTTAACCTACACCCAGTTGTCGGTGCGTACGTAGCCGGGCTAATGTTCGCCGCTACTGCCGAGAAAGGGGAGATAGCAGAGAAAGCAAGGCCAATAATGCTTTTCCTGGCACCTTTCTTTTTCGCCTACCTCGGGATGCAAGTCGACGTGAGGCTGCTAGCAACACCAATGGCTGCTATTCTAGCGGTCGTCCTCATAGTTCTGGCCATCGTAGGTAAAGTGGTAGGCAGCGCCATACCAGCCAAGTTCGTAGGAAAGCTGAGCAACAGCCGCGCTATGATAGTAGGGATAGGCATGGTGCCGCGGGGTGAGGTAGGTTTAATCATCGCTGGCGCCGGGTTTCTGGCTGGCGCGATAAACAGAGATCTCTTTGGTGCCGCAGTTGCAGTCAGTATTGTTACAACGCTCGTGACTCCAACTATGCTGAAGCCTTTCCTCAAGAGGACACCTGCGAAGAGTTAGTATCTAGCTTGTCAGAAAAGGAGCGATGGGCTATAATCTGTGTCTAACGCGACTGCCCCTGTAGCTCAGAGGATAGAGCACCAGCCTCCGGAGCTGGGGGCGAGGGTTCGACTCCCTCCAGGGGCGCAAATCGTTGTCCGTTATATTGGCTAGAAGGGTATTAAATGAGCGATCTCGTTGAGATTCGGTGGCATGGTCGAGGTGGCCAGGGAGCGGTGACCGCTAGTGAGCTTCTCGCTGAAGCAGCGCTCCATGAGGGTAAGTATTTTCAGGCATTCCCGGACTACGGCCCTGAGCGCATGGGGGCACCGATTCGCGCCTACACCCGGATCAGCTCCTCACCAATTAGGCAGCATAACCAGATTACAGAGCCAGATGCTGTTGTAGTGCTTGACCCGACATTGCTTGGGGTCGTCGATTTTGCCGAGGGCCTCGAGGATGGAGGTTTGCTCTTGGTCAATACTCCCCTCTCCCCCAATGAGCTACGAAGGGAGCTAGGGTTTGACAAGGGGAGGGTATTTACTATTAATGCTACGCGTGTTGCCCTAGATATTATCAAACGGAATATCACCAATACTCCGATGATCGGCGCCTTGCTCAGGGCTCTTGAGGTGGTAAACAGAGACGTAGTGCGTGAGGAGATCAGGAATCGCTTCAACACGAGGGTTAGCAAAGAAGTGGCTGAGGCCAATGTTGAGGCCTTTGACCGAGCCTATACAGAGGTAAGGGAGGGTTAGAAACTTGACTCTGAAAACTTGGACGGAGATCCTCGCAGGAGGGCTGATCACCGACGCCGGTAATTCCGAAGAATATGAAACGGGGAGTTGGCGTTCTCATCGCCCCATTATCGATATGGACAGGTGCACCCACTGCATGATCTGCTGGATCTATTGCCCAGATGGCTCGATCCTGGTGAGTGATGCAAAAGTCACCGGTATCGACCTCACTCATTGCAAAGGGTGCGGCATTTGTGCCCATGAGTGCCCCCGGAAAGCAATTAGTATGGTAGAGGAAGCTGTGGCTAAGGAAGGAGCACAGTAGATGGTATCACAGAAAGTGAAGGGTAAGCCTGTTGCCCTCGATGGTGACAGGGCAGTTGCTGAGGCAATACGCCAGATGAATCCCGATGTTGTTGCCGCCTATCCCATTACTCCACAAACAGAGATCGTGATGCGCTTCAGCGAGTTTGTAGCCAATGGAGAAGTGGTTACCGAATTCATCCCGGTGGAGAGCGAGCATGCAGCGATGAGTGCCTGCATCGGTGCCAGCGCCGCCGGGGGGCGCGCCCAAACGGCCACTGCCGGAGCTGGGTTGGCCTTCATGTGGGAAGTGCTGTGGGTTGCCTCTGGAACCCGTCTTCCCATCGTGATGCACGTGGTTAATCGCTCCCTTTCCGCCCCGTTGAATATCCATTGTGACCATTCCGATTCCATGGGCGCTCGCGATGCCGGATGGATTCAGCTTTATGATGAGACCGTTCAGGAGGCTTATGATAATGCCATTCAAGCCTTGCGCATCGCCGAGCACCCCGATATCATGCTCCCCACACTCCATGCCCTTGATGGTTTCATACTAGGCCACGGCGTGGAGAGGCTGGAGCTACTACCTGATGATGCGGTGAGAAGTTTTATCGGCATATATGAGCCTCAACACCCCCTTCTAGATGTGGATCATCCTGTTACCTATGGCCCTATGGTCCTTACTGACTATTTCTTCGAATACAAGCGCCAACAGGCAGCGGCGATGGAGAGAGCGCTAGAGATTATTCCTCAGATCGGGGAAGAATACGGCACGTTCACCGGACGCTACTACGGCTTAATGGAAGGATACCGTCTTGAGGATGCTGAGTTTGCCACCATCGCTCTTGGTTCCACCGCAGGGACTATTAAGACCGTCGTCGATGAGCTGCGAGACCAAGGGGTCAAGGCCGGGTTGCTCAAGCTTCGCTGCTTCAGGCCTTTTCCCGCAACAATACTGGCCGAGGCGCTGGGCGATAAAAAGGCCATCGCCGTGCTCGATCGCTCCCTTTCATTCGGTGCTCAAGGCGGTCCCCTTTTCCTCGAGGTCATAACCGCACTCTTCACTCACGGATTAAGCCCAAAAGTGCTTAATTATGCCTACGGACTCGGGGGACGTGACATAGTGCCAGCGCGAATTCATCAAGTCTATAAAGACCTCATCGAAATCGACAGGGAAGGGCTTACTGAGTCATCCATTAGGTATCTTGGGCTAAGAGAATAAGAGGAGAATATTATGGCAATAAACCTGAAGGAGATGTCCGCAGCGCAAGATTTGCTTGCCCCGGGCCATCGGCTGTGCGCTGGCTGTGCTGAGTCCATCGTGGTGCGCCAGGTGCTCCATGCCGTAGGGCAGCCAGTGGTTGTTGCTTCACCTACCGGATGCCTCGAAGTGTCAACATCACCGTACCCCTATACATCATGGCGTGTGCCGTGGATCCACAATGCCTTTGAGAATGTTGCCTCCACCATATCTGGCGTAGAGACAATGTATCGCTCCCTAGTTAAACAGGGCAAGCTAGAGGATAAGGGGATCAAGTTTGTCGTCTTTGCCGGCGACGGTGCCACTTATGATATTGGGCTCCAGTTCCTCAGTGGAGCGCTTGAGCGGGGACACAAGTTCCTTTATGTTTGCCTGAATAACGAGGCCTATATGAACACCGGCATCCAGCGCTCCAGTGCCACACCTCTGGGAGCATGGACCACTACCTCACCGGTGGGAGATGCGGTTCCTGGCAAAAGGGAAAATCGGAAGGACATCACTGCAATAGTCGCAGCCCACGACATTCCCTATGTGGCCCAGGCAGCACCTCACGCTTGGCGCGACCTTATGACCAAGGCACAAAAGGCTATTTCTGCCGACGGCCCTTCCTTTATCAATGTGCTCGTTCCCTGCCAGAGGGGGTGGCGACACCCAGCAGAAGAAACTATTGCCATCACCAAGCTCGCTGTTGAGACTTGCGTCTGGCCCCTCTATGAGGTGGTCGATGGAGAGTGGAAGCTGAACTATCGTCCTTCCCCAAAGAAGCCGATTACCGATTGGCTCCAATCCCAAGGGAGATTCCGACACCTGCTCACCCCAGAAAATACGCACATAGTCGATTCCTTGCAGGAGATAGTGGATAGGCAGTGGGACAAGCTGCTTGAGCGATGCAAGGCCTGATATAAACCGCGGTTGTTTATATGCTCCCAGGGGGAGATGTCCTTGAAGGTTCTGCTTGAGGAGCTGAGACAGAGAAAGGAGAGCGATGACAGAGGATGTCAAATTGCAGATCACAGAGAAATTGGCTCGCTTCATCGTCGATAGCAGCTACGACAAGATGCCGCCGCAGGCAATCGAGACGGCGAAAAGGGCCTTGCTTGATTGTCTCGGCGTTAGTTTCACCGGTGTAGTGACTCACGAGGGTAACCTGATAACCGAATTTGTAAGGGAGCTAGGGGGTAATCCCGCAGCCTCGGTGATAGGTGGAGGATTCCGCACTTCAGCACCGCTGGCTGCTTTAGTGAACGGTATCTTGGCCCATGCTGAGGACTTCGATGACTGGACCTTCGCCACGCTGGGACACCCCACCGTGCCCATGCTGCCAGCAATCTTGGCAGCCGCCGAGTTGAGCAAAGCGAGCGGCAGAGAGGTTATCGAGGCCTACATCATCGGTTTTGAAACCCAGTGCGCCACGGTGCGTGGTGTTAGCCCCACTCACTATATGCGGGGATGGCATGCTACCGGCACCATCGGAACCATGGGAGCAGCGACTGCCGCGGCCAGGCTACTCAAGTTAGACGTTCAGCAAACCAGGATGGCTTTGGGTATCGCCGCCTCCCAAGCCTGCGGCCTGAGGCAGAACTTCGGCACTATGACCAAGCCGTTCCACCCTGGCAACGCCGCCAGAAGTGGTGTCATGGCGGCGATGCTGGCAAAGAGGGGCTTCACCGCCCACCCCGACATCATGGAAGAACGGTTCGGATTCTTCAATGTCTACAAAGGCAATGGTCAGGGTGAATTGGAACAGGTCACCGAGGGTCTGGGCAAAGACTATGTAATCATCAACACCGGTGTGACCTTCAAGCTATATCCCAGTTGCGGAGAAACTCACTCCACTATTGACCTGGTTCTAGAACTCGCCAAGCAGCACAACATCACACCACTGGACGTCGAGAGCGCCGAAGTTGCCGTTCATGAGTCTACTTCATCCGTTGCTTTCTATACAGAACCGAAGACAGGCTTGCAAGGCAAATTCAGCTTGGAGTATTGCATGGCAAGGGCCCTCCTCGACGGCTGGGCCAGCCTGGAGCATTTCACCGATGAGAAGGTCAATGAGCCCGGCGTTCAGGAGCTTATCAAGAAGATGGGAAGGCGCATTGATGACTCCGTTCCTCCGATAGCCGGAGCAAGCGTGACCATTAGGCTAACCGACGGGCGCGAGTTCAGCCAAAAGGCCGACGCACCTAAAGGGTCTCCACAATCGCCTCCCACCTATGAGGAACTGGTATCCAAATACAGGGATTGTGCCCTTTTGGTACTGTCCCCGAAGGATGTCGAGCGCTCGCTGCAGCTTATGGAGAACCTAGAGGAATTGACGGAGCTAACAGAACTGATGGCCATAGTAATTAAGCCTAAATAGATGATTCATCCTAACCTCTTCACAGACCTGCAGGTGTCAAGCTTTGATTCTTAGGAAAGTAGCGGGGATAGGAGGATCAGGTGAGCACAGAGAAAATAGCTCGCTACATTGTAGAAACCAAATATGAACAAATACCCGACGAAGCGGTAGATGTCGCCAAGAAGCTAATCCTCGACACATTGGGTGTGGCCTTGGCAGGTTGCGATGAGCCCGGCAGCAAGCTAATAACCGAATACGTCAATGAAGAGGAGAGCAGACCTGAGGCAGGAGTTATTGGTGGGGGCTTTAGAACCCTAGCGTCACAAGCTGCCTGGGTTAATGGCACAATCGCTCACGCCTTGGACTATGACGATTGGTGTATACCATTTGGTGGCCATCCTTCAGTTGCAATCCTGCCTGCCGTCCTGGCCCTTGGGGAGAAACACCAAGACTCAGGCAAGGACATTCTGCTCTCTTATATTACTGGTTTTGAGGCTGCAACCAAAATTGGCCCGGTCTGTCTTCGACATTATATGATAGGGTGGCACATGACTGGCACGATGGGAACTATCGGTGCTGTCTCTGCCGCTGCCAAGCTACTGAAGCTGGACATCGAAGAAACCAGGACGGCTATAGGTATTGCCGCCTCTCTTGCGGGCGGGCTAAAGCAGAATATCGGCACGATGACCAAACCACTCCATGCTGGCAATGCAGCCAGAAATGGCACAATAGCGGCGCTCTTAGCCCAAAAGGGTTTTACAGCGGATAAAAGTATCCTAGAAGCTCCTCAAGGCTACTGTAAGGTCTTGGGTGGTGGGGTCGACCTCGAGCTATCGAAAATCGGAGAAGGCCTGGGCGAGAGATACGATATTATCTCCAGTGCAGCAACAAAGCCCTGGCCCTCCTGCGCCGACACCCATACCAGCATAGAAATTGTCCTGCAATTGAGGAAAGAGCACAACATCAAACCGGAAGAGGTGGATGAGATAGAGGTAAGGACGGGTCCAGTTATACCTTCCGTTGCGTTCCACTCCCGCCCTCAAACCGCCTTAGAGGGAAAGTTCAGCATGAACTATTGTGTCGCCAGAGCTCTCCTTGACGGTGCAGTAGTTTTGGATGACTTTACCGATGAAAGGGTAAGGCAGCTCGAAGTGCAGCAAATCATCCCCAAAGTCAGATATGTTGATTCCCCTGAGTTAGCCAGTGATTTATCGGCCGTGTTGGGCTCAGAAGTGGTTATAAAATTGCGAGATGGTAGGGCATTTACACGCAGGCAGAATTCCCCAAAAGGGTCCGCATCTAACCCTATGAGCTGGGACGACGTATGCGCCAAGTACTGGGATTGTGCCTCTTTAATTCTTCCCACGAGAGATGTGCAAACTTGCATGGAGATGGTTTCACACCTGGAATCTTTGTCTGATATCAATTCCCTGATGGATATACTTACTTTTACGAGAAAGGAGACGTCATGACGCAGCTAATCAAGCTATTCGAGCCAGGTACGATCGGGAAAATGGAGGTGAAAAACCGTGTCGTTATGGCTCCAGCCGGCACTGCTGGCCACGGTCCTGAAGGTGAGATCACCGACAAGGTCATAGACTACTATGTCGATAGAGCAAAGGGAGGTGTGGGATTCATAATCGCCCAATCTAGCCTAATTCTAAAAGACGCTCTGGCTCCAGGGCGCCCGTCAATGTATGATGACAAATTCATCCCCAAGTTGAGAGAGCTATCTGATGCAGTACACCAAAATGGCGCAAAAGTGGCCTTTCAGATAGTACACCATGGAAAACTGCTTACCCAATATAGGGAAAACGCCCCCGATCCCAGCGCAATAAGGGCCATAGCGCCTTCTGCCATACCGAGATTGCGGAGAGTTACGGACGCCACAACCGTGGAAGGTGCCGGGGCAGCGCTCTGGGTTCGTGATAATACCCCACCCGAGGAGGCTACCAAGGAAGATATCAAACGTCTGGTCGAAGCCTTTGCTGAAGCGGCAAGGAGAGTAAAAGAGGCCGGTTTCGATGCGGTGGAAATCCACGGTGGTCATGGATATCTAATAAGCCAGTTTCTTTCCCCCCTGGATAATATAAGGACAGATGAGTATGGAGGAAGTGTTGAAACAAGGGCCAGGTTTGCTTGCGAGGTTATCGAAGCGGTCAGGAGGAAGGTGGGTCCAGATTTTCCCGTTATCTTCAGGATAAGTGGCAGTGACTACATGGAGGGAGGAATAAACATAAAGGATAGTGCCCGCCAGGCACCGCTTTTCGTTGACGCTGGTGCGGACGCGTTGCATATATCCTCCAGCCAACAGGGTTCCATTCAGTGGCAGTATCCTAGCTTCCTGTTCCCCAAGGGGACTCTAGTTCCCGATGCCGAGGCTATAAAGAAGGCGGTCAAAGTCCCTGTAATAGCCGTTGGAAAGTTGAGTGACCCTATTTACGCTGAAGAAGTTCTGCGCCAGGGGAAAGCAGACTTCATCGCTATAGCAAGAGGATTAATGGCTGACCCCGAACTACCCAATAAAGCTAAGGAAGGGCGGTTTGATGACATCCGCCCCTGTGTTTATTGCCTCAATTGCTTTAACCTTCGTTCCCACCTCAACTATGTGTTGACTTATGGTATCCCTTGCACTGTCGATCCAGCCAAACTAAGGGAGCAGGAATTTGCCCTAAAGCCCATCACTTCCTCCAAGAAGGTGATGGTTGTTGGTGGCGGGTTAGCTGGCATGGAGGCAGCAAGAACACTGGCCGAGCGGGGACACGAGGTTGTCTTATATGAAGCGACTGCTAATTTGGGGGGGCAATGGTTTATTGCCTGCCAGCAAGAGCAAAAGAGGGAAGACTACTTCCCGCTCCTTGCCTATCTGGAACGGGGTTTGAACAAGGCTAAGGTCACGGTGAAGCTAACCACTGAAGTCACACCCGAGATAGTAAAGGAGGCTAAACCCGATGCTGTGGTAGTAGCCACCGGAGCGGTGCCTCAGACATTAGATGTCGAGGGTGCCGATGGAAAGAATGTAGTTCAGGCAGTCGATGTGATTCTGGGCAAGGCTAAAGTAGGCAAAAGGGTGGTGGTGGTTGGAGGGCGGTATCTCGGGATGGAGATCACTGATCAACTTGCCGGCCAGGGCAAAGAAGTCTACCTTATAACACGCTCCTTGTTAGGCAGGGATGTGGAAAGAAATATCTATCTTGCCCTAAGGAACAGGTTGATTGACAAAGGGGTGCACATGTTCCAAAATTGCCCGCTTGTGGAGATCAGGGAGAATGGTATTTATATGGCATTCAACGGTGACCTCGTGTTCTTGAAGGCCGACACCGTGGTTCTCGCCGTGGGGATGAAGTCCCAAAACCAATTGGCCGCTAGTCTTAAGGATGTGATTTCAGAGCTTTACACTATAGGGGACTGTGTAACGCCACGAGATGCCCTGTATGCAATTCATGAAGGTGCGGAGATAGCGCGTCAAATCTGATACAAGCACACGCTACTCACTGTCCGAACCCTGGCTTGTCGCGATTCGACTAACGCCCTACTTTAGAGAGTACGGGTCGTCCACTTGCCGCTTTGCGGTGGGTCTTGGCCTTTATCTCAAGGATATCAGACCGCAATTGATGGTCGTTCTCCATCTCGGAGGCCATTTTCTGGCAGCTACGGAGAATGACTGAGTGGTCTCTGCCGCCGAACTCCCTTCCAATATCAGCAAAGGAGCGGTCTGTCTCCTCCTTGATAAGATAAACTGCGATATGGCGTGCCAGGGCAGTTTGCCTATCCCTAGCTCTCCCTTTCAAAGCATCTGGAGTGAGGTCAAAGTATTTGGCCACAGCATCGATGATGAACAAGGGGCTAGAAGCACGATGGGTGGAATTGTTGGAGTTATTTGCTAGAGCTTTGATCGCCAACTCAATGGTGATGGGAGCTTTGGCAAGCTTGGAAAAGGCAACAATACGATTCAGTGAACCCTCTAAATCCCGAATGCTGTCATAGGCCTTACGAGTGATGAAGTCAAGAACCTCTTTGGGTACTTCTGCTCTCATCTGCTCTGCCTTAACTTCAAGTATGGCGAAGCGAGTCTCAAAATCAGGGGATTGGATATCGGCAATGAGCCCCCATTCAAAGCGGGATCGCAATCGGTCTTCAAGTAAGGGCATATCTTTCGGTGAACGGTCACTTGTGACTACAATCTGGTGATTTCCATTGTGCAGGTCATTAAAGGTATGGAAGAACCCTTCCTGGGTCTGTTCCTTACCGATGATAAACTGGACATCGTCGATTAACAGTACATCAACACCCCGATACTTTTGGCGAAACTCCTCTGTCTTCCTCTCCTTAATCGCTCTTATGAAATCGTTAGTAAATTGCTCTGTACTGACATAAAGCACTCGAAGATTGCTTTGGGAGACCAGGTTTCCTATGGCATGCAGCAGGTGAGTCTTTCCCAACCCGACACCACCATAGATAAATAGGGGGTTATAGACTGAACCAGGTTTCTCCGCTACCCCCACGGCAGCAGCGTGAGCGAGACAATTACAATTGCCTATTATAAAAGAGTCGAAGGTGTACTTAGAATTAAAGCCTGACGCACGCTTCTTGGATTTGGCAAAGGATGGATTGCTCTCTTCTACTTGCTGAACCTGGAACTTGACATCAATGTCTCGCCCGGTGATGTCCATGAGGGTCTTTTTGATAAGAGAGCGCAGCCGCCTCTCCAACCACTCCACGTTAAATGGCGATGGCACGCCCACTACAAACTGGTTATGTTCGCAACTCAGGCCAACAGTTCCCCCGAGCCATGTTTCATAATTCGTCTTTGTAACCTGCAGTTGAAGTTTATCAAGCACTGCCTCCCAGGTTTCCTTCGCAGCTATCATTTTGACTAATCCCTCTGCTCTCCAAGCGGTACCTTTAGGTGAGCAAAAAAACCCAGAGAGCCCAAACTATTCTACATTAAGGATTGCCTTTCTCAAGGCATTAGGCGCACACGAGCGCCTCGTTATTGAAGGCAATACAATAATACCGCTGGTTGCGGGGTTAAACCCCTCCAAATAACCTGGGGCGGTGCCCCAATCTTGAGGAACTCCTCCTGAGGATTAACATAAAAAGAATAACAAACCATCCCCCTTTGGTCAAGAGGTTTTTGCACCAATTTTGCACCAATTTTATAATTCCCTTTTCCCTTTTTCCATGTTAGAATTCGTCGAGGAAATGCTATGAGAATTGTCTTTATGGGGACATCCGAGTTTGGCGTGCCGATCCTTGAGCGGCTTGTTGCCAGTGAGCACCCCTTGATTGCCGTTTACACTCAACCTGATAAACCCGCAGGGAGAGGGCGATCCCTTTCACTACCTCCAGTGAAGAAGATGGCTATCAAGTACGGGCTTGAGGTGCGCCAGCCGAACAGTTTCAATGAAGCTGATGTGCTTGAATCTTTGGCTCAGCTTAACCCCGATGTCATTGTGGTGGCTGCCTTTGGAAAGATCCTGCCTGAGGAGGTACTCAATATGCCTCCCTTCGGCTGCATCAATATCCATCCCTCTCTTCTACCCAGGCATCGCGGTCCCTCCCCCATTCAAGGAGCCATCCTTAGCGGCGATGACTGTACCGGGGTCACCATCATGCTCATGGATCGTGGAGTTGACAGCGGCCCCATCCTTGCTCAGAAGAGAGTGCCCATCGCGCCCGAAGATAGCGCCGAGTCACTCACCACAAATCTTGCTTCCACTGGCGCCCGGCTCCTGGAGGAAACACTGCCTCGCTGGCTTTCCCATGCTATTACCCCCCAACCTCAAAACGATGACGAGGCTTCCTACACCAAGTCCCTCAGCAAAGAACAAGGGGAGATAGATTGGCACCTCCCTGCCCTCGAGATATGGCGCCAGGTGCGAGCCTTTCAGCCCTGGCCCGGTTGTTATACTCGATTGCGAGGGAAAGCTCTCAAGGTTGTCGATGCCTCTCACCTGCCTGGGGCACAAGATGAGCCAGGGAGAGTGATTACGCTTGCGGGGGGAGGCGTTGGCGTTCAGACCGCGGAGGGTATTCTCGAGCTTTTAAGGGTCCAGCTTGAAGGGAAGAGAAAGATGAGCGCTGAGGAATTTGTGCTGGGGCAGAGGGATTTCATCGGAGCACTGCTCCCATGTTGAGATGGGAACCTGCTAATATCTATCTCTCCCTCGCAGGGCAAAGGTTTCCGTTTCCTACCAGACGACCTTAATAGGTCTCCCTACGAGATGGGATAGGAATGCTTATCTTTTTTACCCTCCTAATGCAGCCACTCTGGTTCAGGCGGTATCACACCGCCCTATTTCGTCCTGATCGCCCTGGGCCCGAGGTGTTCTAGGCTTTATTCCGACTCAGCTTCAACCTGAGGTCCAACTTCCTCCTCGGCCTCCACCTCCTCAGGTTTGACCTCCTCAGCTTCAGCGTCAATACGGCTTTCCATTACTTGAACCACCAATTCACTGAGCTCGGTGAGCACCTCCACATTATCGCCCACCAGGATATCTCTGACGTGAATAGACTGATTAGCTTCCGCAAGTTGTGAGATGTCCACCTCAATGTTCTTGGGCAGATCTGAGGGGAATGCTTCAACATGGAGAGCAGATATGTTATGAAGCAACATCAACCGGCTAACCTTCTCCACAGGAGACTCGCCAACAAAGACAAGTGGCACCTCAACTTTCACCTTATGTGTCATTTCTACCTGGAAGAAATCGACATGGAGCAAAACGTCAGTTAACGCATCCCGGTCGATATCGCGAATCATAGCCACCTTTCGCTTTCCATCAATCCTGAGGGTGATAAGAGCATTCCTGCCCACGCTAGCAATTAGTCGCTCCAAAAGGGAAGTCTCTATTTGGAGAGGGATGGATTCGATATTTGTACCATACACATTAGCAGGAGTTAACCCTTTTCGGCGCAGAAATCTGACCTTCTTACCTAGAACATCTCTCCTGCTGGCTGTCAATTCCTCTCGCTTCACTTTTACCCCCCTAAAGAATGGGCACCCGCTTCTCCATGCTAATATGCCCGTGAACTCCATCATTGCCCTGATTCGCGGCAACACTTCCAAGATGACTTAGAAAATTATACTACTATCTAGCGTCGCCGTCCAGTTAACGAATTGACTTTGGATATCCCCTCTGATATAGTGTGCCCTAAAATCAAGGACAAGAAAAGATAATCTATGGATGCCCCTCGGTTCAAAGACATACGGCGTGGCTACGGGTTTGACGAGATAGCGCTTGTACCCGGAGATATCACCATCAGCCCAGAGCAGGTTAGCATTGAATTCACCCTGGACAATTTTACCTTCCCCATTCCCATCCTTGCGTCTGCTATGGATGCAGTGGTCGACCCTCACTTTGCCGTCTTGCTGAGCAAGTTGGGGGGATTAGCCGTGCTCAATCTGGAAGGACTGCAAACCCGCTATGAAAACGCCGACGAAATTCTAGTGGAAATCGCCAATACCCCTCAGGATGAGGCCATCAATTTCCTTCAAAAGGTCTATTCTCAGCCAATCAAGGAGAATCTCATCGGCGAACGGATAAGGCAGATCAAGAACGCCGGAGGTATCTGCGCCGTTTCGGTAACGCCTCAGAAAACCAAAAGCTTTGCTCACATGACCGTGGAAGCCGGCGTGGATATTTTCGTCGTCCAGTCCACAGTAACCTCTTCCCGCCACATATCGAAAAGCTATCACGGGCTCATCTTCTCCGAGCTTTACCAGCTAATGCCAGTGCCAATCATCGTGGGAAACTGCGTCAGTTATAGTGCTGCGTTAGAATTGATGAGGGAAGGGATATCAGGGATTCTTGTGGGGGTGGGGCCTGGAGCAGCGTGTACCACAAGGGAAGTTGTGGGTGTTGGGGTTCCACAGGCGACAGCGACGATGGATTGCGCCGCAGCAAGGGAACAGTATCTCCAAGAGACGGGAAGGTATGTTGCCGTTATAACCGATGGTGGTATTCGCACCGGTGGAGATTTATGTAAAGCATTCGCCTGCGGCGCCGATGCAGTAATGCTGGGCTCGATATTGGCTCAAGCAAAAGAGGCACCTGGGCGAGGCTATCAGTGGGGCATGGCTACCCCTCACGCAGCTCTACCTCGGGGGACACGAATCAAGGTAGGCAGCGGCAGCAGTCTAGAGCAGATCCTCTTCGGCCCAGCTACGGTCACCAGCGGGACACAAAATTTTATTGGGGCGTTACGTAATTCCATGGGGATGTGAGGTGCCCTCTCCATCAAAGAGATGCAACAAACCGAGATGGTGCTCGCCCCCTCCATAAAGAGCGAGGGCAAGTTCTGGCAACTTCCCCAGGTTTAGTGAGACCCTTGACTTTTCCCTGGTCTTTTTGTTACACTTTATCAACAATAGAATAAGGCAAAGACTGCGAACAGGAGTAGTAGGCGCTAAGCGAGGGTCAGAGAGTCGGGTTAGGTGTGAGCCGATACCAGCGCGTGCGTACGAATGGGTCTGGGAGTCGCAAACCGAAACCCCGACAGGCCGGGGAAGTAGGCTTTGACGGAGAGGGCACCGTTATCAGAGCTCAGGGTACGCCCCGATATATCGGGGCGTACCTGAAAGAGATGCCCCGCTAATGCGGGGTAATAAGGGTGGCACCGCGAATTTGAACCCTTCGCCCCTTAAAGGGCGAAGGGTATTTTTATTAAGGATGGAATACTATGTACTACCCTACATTAGATGAGGTACGAAAACTTAAGAGATACGGCAATCTGGTGCCAGTTTATCGTGAGATAGTAGCTGACCTGGAAACACCGGTTTCCGCCTATCTGAAGGTTGCCCGCCATCCTTATTCTTTCCTCCTGGAGAGCGTCGAGGGCGGGGAGCGACTGGCACGCTATAGCTTTATTGGCTCTGAACCCTATCTCGTTCTCAAGTCAAGCGGTGAGACGCCTGATCCCCTGATTGCGGTGCAGAATGAGCTAGATAAATACAAGTTAGTTTTACTACCCGACCTGCCCCGCTTTCATGGCGGAGCGGTAGGCTATCTAGCTTATGAGACGGTGAGACACTTTGAAGAGTTGCCTTCGCCCGATTCCGACCCCCTGAGCTTGCCAGAATCCCTCTTTATGTTTTCCGATACCGTTCTCGTTTTCGACCACCTGACCCACAAGATTAAGGTCGTCAGCCACGCATATCTGGAAGGCGACATAGAGGAAGCATACCACAGGGCGGTGGAACGGATCGATGTTTTGGTAGAGAGACTGTACCAACCTATTCAGCAAGCAAGAAGAAAAGCCCCCGGGATAGCAGCCACCCATTCCCCTATCGTATCCAACATCTCCAAGGCTGAGTTCGAAGCCAGCGTCACTCAAGCGAAAGAGTATATTGAGGCTGGAGAGATTATTCAGGTGGTTCTTTCTCAGCGACTTAGCAAAACTACCACTGCCGAGCCCTTTCAAATCTATCGGGCACTGAGAAGTATAAACCCCTCGCCATATATGTATTATCTTCACCTGGACGGCTGTCACATCATCGGCGCCTCGCCAGAGCTCCTGGTGAGGGTGGAGGATGGTATAGTGGCAACCCATCCCATCGCCGGAACACGTCCTCGTGGAGCAAATCCGGCCGAGGACCTGGCTCTGGAGGAGGAACTACGGAATGATGAAAAGGAACGTGCTGAGCACATTATGCTACTCGACCTTGGG
>DAOUVR010000095.1 GCA_030667555.1 Dehalococcoidia bacterium | reverse complement strand
GGGTTGTTCTGCTGCGGCGACAGTGGATTGGACACCGGGCTTTCCCAGGGCTCATAGTGCTCGGGGAACGGGCCGTCGGCTCTGCCGGGGCCAAAGAGGTATCCCCGCCCTTCAGCCTTCATGATGACGGGGTATACGCCGCTGGTCCGTACCGGCGGATTGCCCCCGTCGGCAACATCCCCCGTCCAGCCGGTACCAGTCCATGAGATAACCGGACGGGACGTGTCCCAAGGATTGCCGTCCAGGTCAACCGAGGCTCGGTTGTACATGATGCGCCGGTTGACCGGCCAAGCCCACCCCCAATCGGGGAAGAGGCCAATGCCTGAAGGATCGGTGGTGCCCCGTTTCTGTGCCTTATTGCCGTCTTCGGTGTACATACCACACCACAGCCAGTTACCACAACTGGTGGTGCCATCACTCTTGAGGGCGCCAGGGCTTGACAGCAGTGTTCCTGTGGTCAGGTCGTAGCCGTTCATCTCCTTTGTTACCTTGACTACATCGGGGGGATCGCCGTAATTCCAGGTCAGTTGGGTAATTGCCTGGGCATTCTTGTCAGTCTGCCCGGCATAGAGTCCCTTAATCTCTGACATTAGCTTGGTTATTATCCACAGGTCGCTCTTGGCCTCGCCAGGAGGATCGATCCCCTTGTAGCGCCACTGATTCCAGCGGCTGCTGTTGTTAACGCTGCCCTCCTTCTCCAGTGAGGCTGCCGCAGGCAGGAGAAACACATGGGTATTGCAGTCTGCCAGCTGCCATACCGCTGCCGTTTCTGTCTCCCACAGGTCAATCACTACCAACCAGTCCAGCTTTCTCAGGCTTTGGCGTGCTGCTCCGCTGTTCGGTGCGCTCACCGCAGGATTTATTCCCCAGCAGACCAGTCCTTTTATCGTGCCGTCATCTATCGCCTTGAAAAGCGACTGCCAATCGTAGCTGCCGGCCCTCTTGGGCAGGTAGCTGTAGCTGGTATTGTGGTCTGTGTCACCATACCATGCCTTGAGGATACTGGCGAAACGACCCTTGGTTCCGCCATAGGCGTCAAAGGTCTGTTCGCCGCTGTTGGGCATTCGGACACTGCCCCCGCCAGGCCCCCAGTGATTGACCAGGCCCTGCAGAGTGCAGCCCAGACCATTTGCAGCCCCGGTGATGCCGTTAAGTCCGCCGCCAGCCACTCCTAGATTTCCCAGGAGAAGCTGCAATATGCCAAATGTCCGCACCGTCTGGGTGCCGATACTCCGCTGACAGGCACTGGAGGAGAACACGATGGCTCCCGCCTTACCCGTCTTCCCGGTAGCGGCATAAGTCTGGCAAATCTGCTGGAACGTGGCCTTGTCCGTTCCAGTAATCTCCACTACTTTGTCATCGGTGTAGCGGGCGAAGTGCTTCTTCAGGAGCTGGAAGACGCAGTTGGGGTCTTGCAGGGTCTTGTCCATCTTGATGGCGCCTGAACCGTCCAGTTGATACTGCCATGTCGACTTGTCATATTTGCTGCCATCCCATCCCGAGAACAGCCCATCCAGCGTATCTGCCGGCCCAGTGAAAGCAGGATCGATGAGGAAAGCGGCGTTGCTGTACTCCTTCACGTACTCCATGTTGTAGTTCCCTGGACTGGCTTCCATACCATCGAGGACATATCTTATGATGCCGCCGACAAAGGCAAGGTCAGTGCCGGGTCTCACCGCGGCATACAGGTCCGCCTTGGCTGAGGTGCGGGTGAAGCGGGGATCGACATGAATAAGCTTGGCTCCATTTTCCATGGCACGGGTCATCCATTTGAAGGCAATGGGGAAGGACTCAGCTGCGTTGCCGCCGATGACCAGGAAGCAGTCGCTATTTGCCAGGTCTATCCAGTGATTCGACATCGGCCCTCTGCCGACCGTTTCTATGTCGGCAGCCACCGCCCCTGAGACGCATATGCGCGCTTCATTCTCGATATAGACCAGGCCCAGGGCACGCATCATCTTGCTGTAGAGATATGCCTCTTCGCTATTGGGGAATACGCTACCCAATGAGGCGATGGACTCGGTGCGATTGACAGTGTTACCGTTATCGTCTAACTCTATGAAATTGCTGTCCCTCGTCTCCTTTATATTAGAGGCAATAGCTGCCAGAGCATCATTCCAGTTTGTGTCTGCCCAGCTTGTGGCCCCGGGGGCACGGTGCTTCACTGTGGTCAAACGAGATTCGATGTTGGTAAACTGGGATATTGAAGCACCCTTTGGGCATAGAGAACCCTCGTTAATAGGAGAATCGGGGTCACCCTCGATGCCTATGATCTTTCCATCGTCCACGGCCATTATGATGCTGCATCCCACTCCGCAGTAGGGACAAATGGTGGTTTTCTCTCCGATCTTCTTGTGCAGCGGGATGCTGGATGTTGCAGAGGCGGAGGCGAAAAGCCTGGTGGGCATACCTAGTTCCTTAAAGAGAATTAGTCCACCGGCACCAGCCCCTGACAGCTTTAGGAAATCTCTTCGGCTAACATCCAATGCTCTGTTCCTCCTTTCGAACTAACCTGCATACCAGTCTCTAAGATTCCGCCTCGAGTTTGTTTTGTGGTAAAATGAGGCGTAAAACGGCTCGTCGGGGATTATACCTTATGGGGGTATGGTATGGCAATCCCCGAAGCGAATTCAGTATGGAGGGTGTCATGGCTCAAGAAAGGGTATCGCAAGAGTTGCTACTCAAGCGCTTGAAAAGGATTGAAGGGCAGGTGCGAGGCATTCAGAGGATGATAGCTGATGGCCGCGACTGTGAGAGCCTCATAACCCAGTTGGCGGCTGTACGGTGCCATTGATAGCGCTGGAGCTTTGGTGCTGAACAACTACATGAGGCTTTGCTTTCCTGGGGGAACTAGAGCTGAGGAGAGCAACATCGATTCCTTGGCTCGTGCTGTATCTATATGGGGCAGGGTGCATGTCGGCGATAGCGACCGTTAGACTGCAATCGCTCTTGCACATTAATTGGAAACGCTTGTCATGCGGGGCACTTTTTTGCCCCAAGCCCTCAACATTCCACCTCTCCTCAGACGGTTATCCATTTGCTGCTTTAGGCGAGTGACGCTGTCGTTCAGTTGCTCCTATTCTCGGGAAGAAGCCCCGCAGTTGCACCTTGTGTACATATCTTCAGATGCAGCCCTTGCGGGCTGCAGCGGTGTCAAGACGTGCAGATAGTCCTTGAAGCTCATGTTAACCCGCCCTCATCCGCTCGTCTATCGGCAGGGGTTTTATGTGCTACGATGACTATGAAGCCAGCATCGGTGGAAAAGCCTTCCTGTGGTGATTCCAGTTCCTTTACCTCATTTGGCCTCTGAAAGAGGGTTGAGAATACCTTCTCAATGGCGAAGCAGGCGTTCTCCAAGAAATCCGCTACCTCCTGATAGCTGTAGAATGTGGCGTGCTTATAGAAGCGATGTTCCTCCTGCTTCTTCCTCTGGTAGTATTGGCCCCAGGGGGTTTCCCGCAACACCAGACCAAGTACAGTCTTGCCTCCTGGTTTCAGTATACGGTAGGATTCTTTGAGCACAGCCAACGGTGAGTCGACAAAGCAGAGGGTAACGATCAAAAACACAGTGCCGAAGGTTTCCTTATCGAAGAACTGTTCCTCCCCTCTGGCCAGAAACCCAGTTACTCCTCGCCTCTTCGCCATTTCCAGGAGGTTAATCGATGGGTCTAGCCCGGTCTCTATCCCTAGAGCCTGGGCAAAGCGGCCACTGCCAACCCCCACCTCAAGCCATGGTTTCGGCAGAATGGGCAGGATCTCCTGAAAGGCTTTGACCTCTGTAGCAAAAATAAGTTTGCCTTCGCCGTCGAACCACGCATCATACGCCGAAGCGAGGGAATCAAAGTCCACTATGGTGCTTTTCATAGAAGGCCCAATAGTCAGCTACTCAATTCCGGCCTCTCTTATGATCTCCGGCACAAGCTCGTCCCATCCCAGAGGCATAATGTGGACTCCCTGACATAGTGGTACCACTTGCCGGATAATCCGGGCCGTAATTTCCACTGACTTTTTCTTGCGGTCTTCCTTTGGTGTGTCTGCCATCTCCTGGATGATATCGTCAGGCACACTAATCCCGGCCACGTTTTCGTTCATAAACCGGGCCATCGCCGCGCTCTTGAGCACGACCATTCCGGCGATGATCGGTACCTTGAACTGGCTTGTCTGGTTGATGAAATATTCAAACTTATGAGGCTCGTATATGGCCTGGGTTTGGAAAAACTTGGCTCCGGCGGCGATCTTCTTTTCCATCTTCATAATCTGGGGCTCAAGTGGTTCAGAGGCAGGTGTCACGACAGCACCAATGAAGAAGTCGGGCTTGCCTTCTAGGTCGTGACCAGTCATATCCTTTCCCTGGTTAAGTGTGCTGGCAGCCTTGAGCAGTTGCACCGAATCAAGGTCATAGACAGGTTTCGCCTCTGTGTCGTCGCCAAGGGTAGGATGGTCGCCGGTGAGGCAGAGAACGTTTCTAATGCCGAGCGCCCAAGCGCTGAGCAAGTCTGATTGGAGAGCAAGCCGATTACGGTCGCGGCAGGTGAGCTGATAGACTGGCTCCAGACCTCGCTCGATCAGCTTGGCGGAAACAGCCATGGAACCAATTCTCATGACCGCGCTCTGCAGGTCCGTGACATTAATGGCGACAACCTTGTTGCGCAAATGCTCCGCGTCGTCGAGGCATTTCTCTATATCAACGCCTTTCGGCGGTCCGATCTCTCCAGTGACCACGAATTTCTTACTTTGAAGTGCTTGTTGTAGATTGCTCAACTTTTGCTCCTTTCCTGGTAATTGGCCTTGCTAGTCATGGTTGGTTATTGCCTGGTCGCCTGCTAGAGATCTAAAAGTTGCTTCTCCGACATGGACAGTGAGAGAACGGGGCCGGCTCCACTTAGCATTGTTTTTAGGCGGCACGTAGTCTTTCATCTGGTCGAGGCGCCCGAGTTGCTTGAGTCGGTCGTAGATGAGCTGCCAGCCGCAATCACGGTCTCGGTCCACCTCGCACTTTCCATCCTTGGCGCCCCCGCAGGGGCCGTTGAGCAGACTCTTGGCGCAGAGCGTGACCGGGCATAACCCCCCACTGGACTCCACGATGCACTCGCCGCAAAGAGAACAGTATTCTGTGATGAAACCAT
>DAOUVR010000164.1 GCA_030667555.1 Dehalococcoidia bacterium | reverse complement strand
CTCTCAGCCTCTTTACGTCTCGCGTCTCTTGAAAAGATTATCAGTAGGTATGCTTCTTCGGGGATTTTGATTCCATGCTTGGATATTTCACGAGCTAGCAAGGAAGGTAGATCAGAACGAATGGCTTCAGGTGCGAAACACACAAACACCTTCAAGTATGCCTTCACATCCATTAATTTAGAGAAATCGTCCATTAAATCGACAAGCTTATCGCTCCATTCCTGCTCTAGAGCCCGTTCCATCCAGTAATACTGTTCCCTGCTTACAAGCCAACAGAGGTCAACTAGATACTCTCCCTTGAGCTCTGCATATAGTGACCAGACTCTAAAATTTTGACTTTCACCCAACTTAGCAAAATAACCCAGATTTTTACGTGTCCAATCCGCATACTTCTCATTCCAATCCAACCCTATCCCCTGAAAATCCTCTAAGTACTTTCTAAAAAATACTCTCGGTGACCTAAAGTCAGCTTGTTGCATGATTTTCCTACAGGGCTCCTTTCGCTGCCTCGAACATTATGTCAACTGGGGCTTCTCTGCCGGTCCACAGCTCAAAGGCTAACGCCCCCTGGTAAACCAGCATAGCAAGTCCACCAAGGGTACGTGCGCCAGCTTTTTTCGCATCTGAAAGTAGCTGGGTCTCTAAGGGGTTATAAACCACATCGTAGACCAGCGCCTCCTTTGGGATAAGCGCCGCTTCAAGTGTCGACTGGCCCTCGGTGGCGCTGTGCTTCATACCCACTGGGGTGCAGTTGACCAGCAGGTCGCAGCCTGATATCGCCTCTCCAAACTGGGGGTCATCTGACGAGAGCGCTATGGTTTCAGGGATGGGCAATGACTCAAACTCCAACGAGGAAATACCTCCCACGTACTTAGCATCAGCATAGCTCCTTGGGGGTGGACCTTGGGTTTGCACCAGGATTCGCTCCAGGTCCGATACCAGATCCTGAGCACTCTCCGTAATAATGTCGGTCATGACAAGCGATTTGACCCCTGCCCTCGCCAGGGCGAAACTTGCCGCCCGCGCCACTCCTCCAGCGCCAAGGAGCACCACGCGCTTACCCGCTGGGCTGAAGTCTCCCTCCTGTCGCAGCGCCCTTAAAAAGCCGCCAGCATCTGTATTGTAGCCTACAAGTTGACCACCGCGATTTACGATGGTATTCACCGCTCCAATCTCAAGGGCGAGGTCATCGAGTTCGTCCATCATGGATCCTATCACTTCTTTGTGGGGCACGGTGACATTCGCCCCCAGGGTTGAAGTCTGGCGAACCCGCTCCAGAATTTCAGGCAAATCTGTTGTTTCCGTCTCCCATGCCTCGTAGTGAAGGTCAAGGTTGCAGTAGTCAAAGGCGGCTTGCTGCATCGCGGGGGAGACGGAATGCCCTAAGGGATATCCAATGAGACCAACATACCTTGTCATATCGCTAGCCTTGAGTAGCCTTCTTGTTATCAAGGTAGCCCTGCAAAATAATTGCCGCTGCCATGGCATCGCGGTGCTCTCTTTGCTTCTGCTTCTTCATCCCGGTACTGGAGAGGAGGCTTTCTGCCTCAACCGTGGAGAAGCGCTCATCCCATGTGTCTACAGGAATATGTACATGCTGAGAGAGCGTTCTAATGAAGGCGAGAACCTCCTCTGCCTGCTTGCCAATAGTGCCGTCTAAGGATAGAGGGAGCCCAACTATAATTCGCTTCACTCCATACTCCTTAGCTAGAGCAAGGACTTTATCCAGATCAGCCTTTTCACCGGTGCGCTCGATCACGGTCATGGGTATGGCGAGGAGCCCCTCGCCATTGGCAAAGGCGACCCCAATTCGCTTCTCTCCGTAATCAAGTCCCAATATCGCCATGCTTTGTCACCAGCTTTTTAACCAGCCTTAAGGCGTCATCAAGCCTGTTTACATCCTTGCCACCGGCCTGTCCTACCTCAGCCTTTCCTCCTCCGCTACCTCCGGCGAAAGCAGCAACCTGCTTCACTATCTCTCCAGCATGTAGCCCCTTTTTTACCAGATCCGGGGTGACCATAACCACAAAGTTGGGGCGTTCGTTATAGACTGCTCCTAATACTACCAGCACACTTTTTAGGCGCTCTTTGATTAAATCGCCAGTCTGGCGCAGCGCCTCCATGTCTGAGGCAGGCACACTTGCCGTTAGCACCGTGATTCCATTCACCAACTCCGCCTGTTTTAATATGGAATCCACACTATTCTTAAGCAGTTCTCGTTCCAAGGTCAGCGACTTTTTTCGCTGGGCATCAATCTCCGCCTGTAGGGCGGCAATGCGGTTTTCGATCTCAACGACCGGTGCCTTCAGCTCATCGGCGACGTGCTCTATGATGGAGAACCTCTCTTTGATAAATTCCTCGGCGCCTCTACCGGTGACCGCCTCGATGCGGCGCAATCCCGCTCCTATGCTTGCCTCGGCAACGATTTGGAAAAAGCCGATGTCACCTGTCTGTTTCACGTGGGTGCCCCCGCACAACTCAAGGCTAATAGGGGGCTTGCCGATCTCCAGCACTCGCACCTCCTCACCGTACTTCTCCTCGAAGAAGGCCAGAGCGCCTGCCTCCAAAGCCTGCTGATAGGGCATCATCTTATCACTTATCTTCAGGTTCTGGCGTACCATCTCATTGACGATGCGCTGCACCTCTGATAGCTGCTCGTCGGTAAGGGCGCCACGATAAGCAAAGTCAAACCTCAGACGGTCGGGTGCTACAAGAGAACCCGATTGGCGAACATGCTCGCCGAGCACCTGGCGCAGCGCTGCTTGAAGGAGATGGGTCGCCGTGTGATTGCGGGCTATGTCGAAACGGCGCTCACTGTCAACGGTAGCCTCTACGGTGTCCTTGACTGAGATGCTTCCCTCAACTACCTCACCTTGGTGTATAGTAACATCGTTGGCGATGCGCGCGGTGTTGGCTACTATTATGCGTCCATTGGTCCCTCGAATCTCTCCTGTATCACCAACCTGGCCGCCCATTTCTCCGTAGAAGGGCGTCTCCGCGATCACCACATCCACCTCTTGCCCCTCACACACTTTATATTGAGGCTGACCGT
>DAOUVR010000123.1 GCA_030667555.1 Dehalococcoidia bacterium | reverse complement strand
CCGACTACGACTGCCTCGACAATTTCCTCCCTTTCGGCGTCAGCCTCATTGCACAAGTCACCGGCTAGCTGGTTGAGTGCCTTCACCACCACTTCCCGCAGACGCACACCCTCCGCTGCTGACTTTACCACACCCATAATACGACTGATGATGTCCTCTCCATAACTGATCTGGGGGTTCATGATCCCTTTAGCTGCTAATGTCCGACCGTCGGTCAAATCAACCAGGTAGCCGGCCACCTTGGTTGTGCCCAAATCTATAGCTAGCCCTAGCTGGCGGCTTGACTGCGGACAGAGAGCTATTACCTCGTCTTGGCGAACTGAGGCCCGACATCGCCATTTCAAGGAGCGTAACTGGGGCGAGATCGAACGCATTACATCAATGTCGACCTTGTCGCAATGTAAATGGTGTTGCTGTTCCAGTGCTTCCAGCAGACGGTCGGCGTCAGCCTGCAGGTCGGACAAGGAAGGGATTTGTAGTTCAAGGTGGTAGCCATTAACTGGTGGCTCCGGGCTGACCGTTATTTCCAATCCCTCCACCTGGGTCCGCTGTGTTGTAGGCATCGACTCAGCGGGCACGCTTAATTTGCAGTCGCTGGAGGGATAAATCTGGCACGCCAGGCGCCAGCCATCTTTCAGTTCTTGGGGGGAAAAGGCCTCTCGCTCGCTGGAGGTTGGTTCAGAGACACTTCCGCTCAGGACTCGCACCTTGCAGGAATGGCAGGTTCCCTGGCCCCCGCATAAACTAGCAATGCCCACCCCATGTTGACGCGCGCAATCCAATAGAGACTCATTGCACTGGCACTGTCCTCTTCGACCTACCGGCTCAAAGTCAATTGTGTAAACTGGCATATTCTCTCGATGTAAGGCTTATTCTGTTTTTCTACTCAGGCTTGTACTCTGTAAGGGCAAGTTTTGCTGAGGCTGCAGCGGGCACATACTTCAGCCTGCGTCCAGGTTGTCATCTGCGGCCCTATGCCAATAACCATGGAAACCGACTTCCGCGGGATCATTATTGCTGTTGAAGCAAGACTGACCCCAATTTCCTCTGCTGGCACCAGATTCAACACCTGCCATTGCTCTGAAATAGGGAAACCAGGGCTACCTGGGCTGAGGGGACTGCCCGCCTGATGGCCATGGAGTGACGCATCACGCCTGATATCCCCATAGGCTTCTCGAGCCAGGGAGTCCACTGCTACACTTCCGATAGCGTCCAGAAGCATGCCTTGCCAAGACTCGCTCCTGTCAAAATGGTCTGTCACCTTCTCTTCCAGCTTGGGGCCGATAGTGCAGACCGCCACAGCAAGCTCCTTAGCCTGTGGAAAGACCGAATGGATTAGCGAACAGTGCAGTGATATGTTATCCTCCAGGGACACTTGGCGTTTACCCACCTTGGTTATCAGGTAGATTTCGTAGGCGATAGCTGGCTCCAGGAGACGAGCCTCGTCCACACTGGCAAGCAGTTCACAAATTGAAGTTTCCGCCTTAGACCTGAGCTTGGAATGCTCTCTGATGCCTGCTCGGCGCAGCACTTCCTTTGTCTTCAAGCTCAGGGGGATATCGCGGATTATGGGCATGTATTTGTCCTTGGCCGAGGCATACTGTTGTAACGCTGGTGGATTCACCGACCTTAAGCTGATCGAGGAGGCCGGTAATTTTTTGCGGTATCAACCATCGCCTTGAGATTCTCAAACTTGGCGTTTGTAGGGACACTACAACCAACACCCAAAATGAACCCACCGCCTTCCCCGATTATATCGATGAGCTTCTTGCAGTAGGCCTCGACCTCCTCAGGTGTGCCAAGAGAGAGTAATGATGGAGACACATCGCCCATGATGCACATATGGTCTCTGAGAATCTCTTTAGCCTTGAAGATGTCGGTGCAACTATCAAACTGGCAAAGACACTTTCCTCTGGGTAACTCCTTTAGATAAGGGAGGTTTAGAGTCCAATCCTGGTCAAAGTGCAAGATAGGCATGATCCCTTCATCGATGAAGGCTTCAACCAGCTTCTTTGTATAAGGCCACTCGAATCGCTCAAATATGCGGAGGGGGTAATAAAATGCGCCGCCTCTTTCCATGACCAGCGACTTGGCTGGTATTCCCGTGGGGGGAGATATTCCCATATCTTTGACACTTTTGATGGATATCTCAATGAGGTCGTCAATCATTGCATCCATAGTGGCCTCCACTTTATCGGGAATGCGGTGGATGTCCATGGTGAATTTTACGAATGATCGGCAGGTCGATAACATCATAAGTGGAGTGTTTACATAACTGACTTGATAAACCGGAATACCTTTCTCCTCCCAAACCTTCATGACTTCCTTCTGCCGCTTTATGTCTCTGGTTGCTTTGGTCTCAATCCGAGTGTGGTATTCAGCAGGGTCCCAGCCTCTGAAGCGAGGGTAGAATTCAAACATGAAATCCTTCCACCCCTGCTCGATTATCTTGTCATAGTCTTCATGGGTCAGAACCTCTATCTCCTCCCACTGAACGGGGTCATCGTCAGGGAGGTCCCTGCCAGGCACCTTTATTCTCATAGGTGCGTCAAGTAGATTCTCTTCACGAGATGCGTTTGCTCCAGCTCCGGCAGCATCGTATCCACCGAGCTCATCAAACACCTCAAACACTGCTTGCTGTGCCTTGGCTGGTTCCCTGTACAACTCTCCCTGGGAAATCCCTTTGTAACGACAGGGCATTGTAGCACCCATCATCAGTGCGACTGGGACTCTGTCACCCTCCTCCAGATTAATGGCTGCTTGCAATCTTGCCATTCGGCTTGCCAGGTTTTCTGTTGTCATTCTCCTTGCCTGCCTTTCCCCACTTTTTCAGCACCGGGTATTAATATTGGGCGCTCGGGAGTTCTCTCCTATTCCTATTTCAGTTCCTTGGCAAATTCCTTGCATATCTCCACACCTTTGAGCCCGTCGGAAGTAAATCTATCGGCCCCAACATACTTCCCAACCAGTTCGGTAACAACGCCACCGCCAACGATGATTCTTACTTTATCTCGCAGCCCCGCCGCCTCGACAGCCTTAACCGTTTCCTTCATTGATTCAAAGGCAGGCGTCAGTAAACCTGACATCCCCAGAATGGGCGCCTCTGTCTCAATCAATTTCTCCACAAAGATACGCGGCTCCACATCTACTCCAAGGTCATATACTTCGAAGCCAGCCGCTCCCAGAAGGACGTTTACAATGTCTTTGCCTATGTTGTGGATATCGCCTTTGACCGTGCCCAGAACCATTTTGGCTAGCGTGTCTGCTTGTTTGCCTGCTTTCAAGTGAGGTTCAATGACCTTCATGCACTCCTTGAATATCTCACCAGACACGACAAGCTCGCTGAGGAAATACTCCCCGCTCTTATAGCGTTCGCCGACGATATCCATGCCACTACGGCATTCATTGAGTATAGACATGGCATCAACGCCAGCATCTATTTTCTCACGTACTAGCTTCGCTACCTCTTCCTCATCTAAGGCTGCTAAAGCATCGGCCAACTGTGACATTGTTACCTCCCAATCCTTACTTGTGCGCATGCTTAATGGTCAGCTTTAATTATTTTACACACATCAGGGCTATCTTACGTGGTTAAATAGTAGACGTCAACAGACTTTGGCGCTTTGTGTTGATGTTCTACGATTTTGTCACCATGGGGGCCTTGGGATGCACCCCGGACATAAATCTGCACATTGGTAAATTGACTCACCTGTAGTGGTATGCTATCATCCTTCCAAATAGCAAGGTGGGTTAGTGTTTGAAGCGGGTCGTTCCTATCTCCATCCTGATTGGTGCCGTCGCTGGGATGCAAGCTGGGCTTACCGGTGTGGGTGGTGGAGTGTTTTTGGTGCCACTCATGGTCGGTCTTCTGGGGGTGGCGCAGCATCAGGCCCACGGCACCTCCCTCACTGTTATCTTCCCCATCGCTGTCGTCGGCGCGATCACTTATGCCTTCCTCGGATATATTCCAGGGGATATAGACTGGGTGCTGATCCCCGCACTGGCTATAGGGGGAGTAGTGGGGGTGTTTGTGGGAGCAAAACTGATGACGCGAGTGCCGGCAAGGCAGCTCAGGTGGATATTCAGCGCCTTCATGCTGGTTTTGGGTATCTATATGATTGTCACCTAGCAGAGAATAAGGATGAGTATCGCTATTGGAATCGGGATAGGTCTGGTGGCAGGGATACTTGCCGGGATGCTTGGCATTGGGG
>DAOUVR010000137.1 GCA_030667555.1 Dehalococcoidia bacterium | reverse complement strand
TGGACAATCAGGAGGGGTCGTGGAGATATATTTACGATCCGATTTATCGGGCTAAGCTGACTAAAGCTGTCGAGCCATTCATCTACGGAGGGAGGGAAATAGTCGTCCCTGATTATTCCAACGCGGCGAAAATGCTCGATCATGGATTTTGCCCGCTTGGCATCGGTGACAAGGCGGAATTCAGCGGGACATGAGCATAGCACCAACGAGGAGACCCGTGGGTCTTCTGAAGCAACGTAGGCGGAGACCGCAGCACCGCCACTAAAACCCATAAGGGAAATTTTGTCCTTCTCCACTTCTTTCATATTGTAAATATAATCAAGGACGGTTTCGAGGTCTCTGGTCCATCCTAGAATATCGAAGTTGCCCCCGCTATCGCCTGTCCCTCTGAAGTTGAAGATCAGTGTCAAGAAACCGGCTTTGGAGAACCTCTCGGCAAGAAAGGGATAACCGCGATCGTTAGGGTCTGGAATTCCTCTGGGAATACCATGGCAGAGGCAGAGGGCGGGGCAGGGCTGCTGCTGTGGAATATAAACCTCACCGACGAGGTTGAAACCCTCCAGTTCAAGAGAAATGCCCCTCTGCTCCATATCTACACCTCTATTTTAGCACAAGCCTCCTCTAATGGACAATTAAAGTTTGTGAATGGGAGTCCAGAAGAGTCTCGTCTTGAAAGTTGCTTCGTGGTAGCGGGTGGGGGTGGTACTTCGGTGATGTCTCCTAAGGAGTATATCTTAGGTTGGGGAAGCTTGTGCCGGGGTGCTATCATGTCCCATAGCGTACCGCTGTGAATGACATGGGGTGTGGGACGTATAACCGGGGTATCTGACAAGTACAGGTTGTTGTGCAAAGAGTTCATTTGAATGTATAATTCCGTGCGACGGTGGTGCCACGGACCCCGCATTAGATGTGGGACTCATGCTGAAGGAATGCTATGAGCCCCCCAAGGGATAGGTTCGGTGTGTAGAGCTATCGAACCTGGTAATAGAGTTCAATTCTCGTTGAAAGGAGTGGAAATCATGCCTTACGCAAGGGAGTTAAGATTTGTGTACAGGAATCCCACCAGGGTAGTCTTTGGGGAGGGTTCTGTCGAGGGTGTGGCTCTCGAGGTGGGATCGCTTGGGGGAACCAGGGCTTTAGTTGTTACCGATGAAGGACTTACCAAGACCGACCTGCCAGAACGAATAAAGAGTGCCTTGGGGGACAAATGCGTCGGTGTGTTCGGCGAGGTGAAACCTGACAGCGGTTTTGACGTAGTGCAGAGGGGGGTGGAGGTGGCTCAAGAGCTCGGCGCCGATATACTGGTGAGCGTCGGTGGTGGGAGTTCCATGGATACTGCTAAGGCAATGTCTATCGTCATCAAGGGGGGTGGCAAGCTCTCCGACTATGTGGGCGCACCCATAGGGGGGCCGCCTGTGCCCCATATAGCAATCCCTACCACATCGGGAACGGGGAGCGAGTGTACGCAGATAGCCGTGGTAAAGGATGACGAGCGGGAGGTGAAGCAGATATTTTTAAATGATTACCTCTTTCCGAAACTGGCGATACTGGATCCACAGATGGCAGCGGGGATGTCCCCGATATTGACAGCCTCCACTGGAATGGACGCTATGACCCATGCCGTGGAAGGTGTCGCCTCCGTACTGAGGGAGCCCATCGCCGATGCGCTGAACTTACATGCTATCCGCCTGATAGTGGAGTACCTACCTCAGTGTGTGGAGAAGGGGGACGACCTTCTAGCCAGGGGGCAACAGATGATTGCCGCCGCTCTGGCGGGAATAGGCTTTGCTAATTCCCTGCTGGGGATAGTGCATTCTATGGCTCATATCGTGGGTGCCAAGCATGGGGTCCCTCACGGCATCGCCAACGGGATATTGCTTCCCCACGGCATGAGGTACAACCTCGAAGCCTGCCCTGACCGCTATGCCTTGGTGGCGGAGGCCATGGGGGTCAAGGAGAAGGGGATGAACGCTAAGGAGGCTGCCACCGCTGCTATCAATGCCATGAATGACTTCCTCAAAAGAATCGCCCATCCCCAGAGGCTTCGCGATGTAGGCGTTCCTGCCGAGGCATTAGAGGACTGTGCTGCTGCTACTCTCGGTGAACTAAGCATATTTACCAACCCCAGGCCTGGCGATCCTAACGAGGTTCTAAAGATGTTCCAGGAGGCATGGTAGCGCGCCAAAGCAGCATCAGGAGGGGGACCAATATGTCATTGTAAGGGAGTGGCAATGGGTCGCTGATCATATGAACATGTATGCCACCTTGACAAAAAAGATTCTTATAAGATAATGTCAAATACTAAAGCAGCTTCACAACTGGATAGTGGAAGGAGGGTAGAATGAAGCGAAAGTACGTGGCTCTGCGCGCAATTGCCGTCATCCTCACAGTACTTGCCTGGATAGTATTGATACTTGGTGTGCTTGGCTCGATTCTGACGGGTGTTTTAGGGGCGGATGTGCTAACAACAGTGGATATACCGGGAGGCACATTCGCAGCTATTACTATTATTGTGGGCATAATCGTTTCTGTTGTGTACTTCCTAATCTTGCTTGGCGCTGCCCAATTGATCTACTTACTCGTTGATGTTGAGCGGAACACTCGCGAGACAGCCTATCGCCTAAGGACTAGCGGCAGGGTATTCCCCGAGCCGCTCGAAGAGTAGCCATTAGCTGCATAGGTTAGTACGCGGTACTTATAAGACTGACATCTTTGATTGGCTAGTTAAGGCCGCAACGGCATCGATTTGAAAAGCAGCTTCGCTTATCCATAATCAGGCCACTCCTCGCTGGAGAGAGCGTTCAGGTTCTAGGGTGTCTATTTGGTTAAAATGCTGGATTGCGGACTCAAGGTTAGCCAAGTATGCACCTTTTGTTGTTCCGAAAATACGTTTACTCCGTTCGCCATGAGCTTGTCGAAGGGGTAGGTTGGAGCATCCGCTCCAACCACGCCTAGAGCAGATGCTCTAGGCTACCCTTTCTTCCAGAAGAATAGACTTAATTCGTTGACCCTGAGCCCTTCGATAAACTCATGACAGACCTGTCGCAGGCCCGTCCATGATATAACAAGGCTGTCCTGAGCCGAGCTGTGGGTTTCACTATGAATTATTCGACAGGCTCACCACGGGTGGTATCTGGCACAGCCTATTAACATGGTTTGTTGATAGGCAGTTGACTAAGGAGGTTTTGCCAAGATTTGCAGCAGTGCTGTTTCGAGGCAAAATATCGCTGTGCCATCACTTCCATGTGTGGGGATTTAGTGCATGGCTGAGAGAAAGGATGCGGCTGGAGGAGTATGAGATTAAGCTATACGCTTTTTGAAACCGAGCTTGGCTGGATGGGAGTCGTTGGCTCCGCAGCGGGCCTGCGGCGCATTGTGCTGCCTCGCCCTTCGCGAGAGGCGATGCTTCAGCTTACTGTGGAGGGTTTTCCCGAGGCCATTGGCGATGCCTCTTTTTTCGGCGACCTACCTGAGCGCCTTAAGCGGTTTTTCGAAGGCGAGTTGGTCTCCTTTGACGACGAACTCGATTTAGGTCATGCTACCCCGTTTAGACGCGCTGTATGGCAGGCGACTCGCTCCATTTCCTATGGGGAGATCCGAAGCTACAGTTGGGTGGCTCAACATATAGGAAAGCCTCGAACTTTTCGTGCAGTGGGGCAGGCGCTGGCCCATAACCCGGTTCCCATC
>DAOUVR010000132.1 GCA_030667555.1 Dehalococcoidia bacterium | reverse complement strand
ATCACTGATGCTCAGAGGATGACCGGCCTCCCAGAGGCTGTGGTCACGGGGGTTTGCCAGATCGAGGGCACCCTTACCGTCATCGTGGTATTGGACTTCAGCTTCTTAGGGGGGAGCATGGGCTGCGTTGTCGGGGAAAAGGTAGCCCTTGCCTTTGAGCATGCCCTCAAGAAGAAGCTCCCGCTGGTAACGGTGGTCTCCAGCGGAGGCGCCAGAGTCCAGGAGGGGATACTTGCTTTGATGCAAATGGCAAAGACGGCAGCCTCGGCCAGGCGGCTTCACGCCGCTCGACTCCCCTTCATCTCCATTCTGACAAACCCCACTACAGGGGACGTCTACGCCAGCTTTGCCAACCTCGCTGACATCATTATCGCTGAACCCCATGCTATCCTTGGCTTCGCCCCTATGAAGGTTGTAGAGCAGACCGAGGGCAAGGAGCTTCCCACTGATGCCCATACCGCCGAATCCCATCTGAAGCACGGAATGATCGACTGTGTGGTGGAGCGTGCCAAGCTGCGAGGTCTCCTCGCCACTCTCCTTGACCTTCTCTCCTCTCAATACCGTTTAGCTATAACGAGGAGATTCGGCCCCTACCCTCCGATAGTGCCTCGCCGAGAGTCGGCATGGCAGAGCGTTCAATTGGCACGTCATGAAGAGCGTCCCACCTCTCTTGACTATGTCACTAGAATCACAGCAAGCTTCATTGAGCTCCATGGTGACCGATACTACGGTGACGATGGCGCTATGGTATGTGGCGTAGCGGACATCGGGGGCGAGGCGGTAGTGATAATCGCTCAAGAGCGAAGCCATGATGGCGAGAGGAAGAATCGTGGTAGAATCTACCCAGAAGGGTTCCGCAAGGCTCAGCGAGCGATGTTTCTGGCGGCAAAATTCAGGCTCACCCTCATCACCTTTATCGATACCCCCGGCGCATACCCTGGCCTTGACGCTGAGGAAAGGGGGTTAGGAAACGCTATTGCTCGTTGTCTGGCTATAATGTCCGACCTGCCGACCCCGACGATCTCGGTGATTATCGGCGAGGGGGGCAGCAAAGGTGCCTTGGCCGTTGGGGTTGCCGACCGTATCCTAATGCTGGAGAATGCCATCTTCTCCATAATGCCTCCAGAGAGGGCAGCCAGCCTGCTCTATCGGGACGAGAGTAGGGCAGCGGAGGTGGCTCCTGCCTTGAGGCTCACCGCTCAGGACTGTGTGGAGCTTGGCGTGGTGGATGTTTTGGTGCCTGAGCCTAAGGGTGGAGCCCATGCTGACCCCGATGAGGCAGCGCGACAGCTCAGGAGGATTCTGATAAGCGAGATGGTCCAGGTTCGCAGCGCCTCTATCGACGATCTGGTCAAAGCCCGCTATGAGAAGTTTCGTAGCATGGGACGCTACAGCTCTCGTATCACCATCACCCTCTCGAAGGACATGGCTGAAATTCAAAACTATCTCGCCGACAGGCTGATGGGGCTCAGAGAATATCTCCCCTCAAGGGCGGTGGAGGTCCCTCTCGAAGAAGAGGACGGGGAGAAGAAAGACAAATAAACCGGTTCATCTACTTTGCCTTCCTTCTCAGGCGCTTGAGGATAGCGTCCCGATAGACCCTTGCCAGGCTTTTACCATGCTGAGGAATCTTTTTCCGTTCCTTCCGCCTGCGCTTTTCACGGCGCTCCTGCCTCGTGTCTTCATCCACTTCATCACCCTGGTTTTCTGTCAATGGTAGCTATTACACGCCATACCTCTGTTTGAGATATGCGCGCCACCCCGCCAGGTCATCAGGCAGACTCTTGTCTATGGCATCCAGAAAATCCTGCACTGTAAAGGGGTGAAAAGCCTCTGGATTCTTCAGTAGATTGGGCCAAGCCCTTAGTGGGTCACGCTCTCCGCCGAAGGGGTGGGACATTCTCAGCAATTTGTCACTGTCGGCGTGATACATAACCCCAAAATCTACTTGGTTAAAGCCAGCAGCGTGATCCGATTCGATGCAGTGAGCCAGTAGTTGATTGCGCATTAACTGGTAGAAATCGTAGCGAAACGGGCAGTAGTGCGCTGCCACCAGTTGCTTCCTATGGAAAGGGGTGTCTTCGGACAATACCCTATCCCAGTAGGTACGCCCTGCCTGGGCCTTATGACACTGTGTATGAGGAGAGAAGACAACCCGGCGCGATGAGAAGCAGCGCTGCCGATTAGGGTTATTCTCCTGGCTACACTCACCAAAGTTAGGCTCGGTGAATTTGTACTCCAGGAGAAGCATGTTTCTGCCCTTATCTTTATCCTCCCAAACTATGGATATGTCAGAGCTTGTTCTGTTTTGACCGCGCCCACCTCTTTCATTGAAGTAGTTCCTGTTCTTGGGGCCGATGTATTCAAAATCAAGGTCAGTCACGTTTTTTACATCGCTGTAGTAGCGAGAAAGCCACGGTTTAAGGAGATCGAGGTGCTGCTTCAGCGGGAAGAAGATATTGACCGACATGACCTGTGAACTCAGCATATTGTTCTTCTGGTTATGCCAGGCGATCTCCGACTGAGCGAAGCACTGGATTGCCTTGTAGGATATCTCCTCCCACAGGTTAAGCGACCAGGAGTCCTCGGGCAAAATATGAGGGTAAGGTTTCTCTCTCCACCAGCCCATCTGTTTAATTCCAAGAACCTCTGTCTTATATACGCTCTGCTTGTCTTCCATCCTCTCGCGAAAGTCTTGCACTGCGATAGTCATTAGCCCATCTCCTTTCTCAGCTCGATGATGCGGTCTCTAAACAGTGCCGCCTTCTCGAACTCGAGATTTTTTGCCGCCAATTTCATCTGCGATTCCAGGTCCTTTATCAGGCGCAGCATCTCATCTTTTGGAAGAGTAGCAATAGTATAAGGGGTGCGAGTCTCTGCTACAACCCTCACTCTGTCGGTAATATCCTTAATCGCCTTCTTGATCCCCTGAGGAGTGATGCCATGCTTCTCATTATAAGCCGTCTGGATATTGCGACGACGTAAAACCTCCTCGCTGGCCGCTTTCATCGAGCCGGTGATGGTATCGGCGTACATTATAACATGCCCTTCAATATGGCGTGCGACGCGCCCCATGGTCTGGATCAATGAGTCTCTCGACCTCAGAAAACCCTCCTTGTCGGCATCGAGGATCGCCACCAGGCTCACCTCGGGAAGGTCAAGCCCCTCCCGCAGCAGGTTGATTCCCACCACCACGTCATAGACGCCGAGCCTCAGGTCGCGCAGAATCTCCACCCGCTCCAGCGTATCGATCTCGGAATGCAGGTAGTGGGTCTTTATCCCCATCTCCTTGAGGTAATCGGCCAGTTGCTCCGCCATCCTCTTGGTCAGGGTGGTAACCAGACAGCGCTCCCCCCGCTCGACGCGCACCCTTATCTGCTCCATGAGGTCGTCGATCTGCCCCTCGGTGGGCTTTAGCTCGACTGAGGGCTCGAGCAGGCCGGTGGGCCTGATTAACTGCTCCACTATCTGCTCGCTGTGCTCATACTCATAAGGGCCGGGAGTCGCTGAGACGTAGACCGCCTGACCGATATGCTCCTCGAACTCGGGGAAGTTTAGCGGGCGGTTGTCCAGCGCCGATGGCAGGCGAAAGCCGTACTCCACCAGCGTCTCCTTGCGCGAGCGGTCGCCATGGTACATACCCCGCACCTGGGGCAGGGTCATGTGCGACTCATCGACGAAAACGAGGAAGTCCTCGGGGAAATAGTCTAGCAGCGTCCACGGCGGGCTCCCCGGTGCTCGCCGTGCCAGATGCCGCGAGTAGTTCTCCACTGCGGTGCAGTAGCCCGCCTCACGGAGCATCTCGATATCGTAGTTGGTCCTCGACTCAAGCCGGGCCGCCTCGAGCAGTTTCCCCT
>DAOUVR010000104.1 GCA_030667555.1 Dehalococcoidia bacterium | reverse complement strand
TCGACCTTGCCCAGCTTCCATACGTCGAACATGCGGCGGATATGATCGCAACTGAACAGAGCAACCAGCCCGTCGAGGAATTTGTACTCTCCCCTCATTGCCTGGTCCAGGGAATGGCGGCAGAAGGTGCAGCTTGTATGGGCGGCATAAACGTCCCCCAGTTCCGTACCGGTGCTCCCCGTGGCCCTCATTCGAAAAGGAAGCACGCCGGCAGCGTGAATAATCTCCACCGGAACATATGTGCAGTAGTAGCCGATTACCTTACCACCCTTTTCCTTCCACCGCCTAATGTAGGGATTGGAAAGGGATGCAGCCGGTTTGCCCAGTTCCTCCAGTGCCGTCATCTGTAGCTCTCTCCCCCATTTCAAGTTGTTTTGAGAAATGAGATCCTATATATCCATTATATCCCAACAACGGTTGACGATGCCACCAAGAGCAATCAACCCTGACCCGACAGGCAGAGCAAGCTTAATTTCTTAGAATGGATAAGCGACAACATGCCTTCGTTCAGATAGATGGGAGACATCTTTTCGTCGTTACTACGCTTGTTTCCAACCTAGTAGGGGCGGGTTTGAAACCCGCCCCTACCCCGCCGTTGATTTCACAGGGATCTACACAGGAATTCTGAGGCATCTCCACTTGAAATGTCATTGCGAGGACCGTCAGCGACGAAGCAATCTAGAAGAGGATTTGCAGGGCACATTTCATTCTGAGGAACCCCGAATGAAATGAAGGGGTCCGAAGAATCTCCCCCCACCGAGATTCTTCCCCTTCACTTTGTGCAGGGTCAGAATGACAGTAAGGATCTGGCAGAGGTCTGGGTAGATCTATTCCGTTTGCCCTGACACCATCGAAGGCTTCTCGTTTCTAGACTCCCCTTCCAAATTCGAAATATCGATTTTACATCACGGCCCGTATTTGCTATATTGCCAAAGGGCGAAAAGGCGAAAGAGTGAAATATGAATATACTTGGCATTGAGACATCGTGTGACGAAACAGCGGCCGCCGTGGTACAGAATGGCACACAGATCCTGTCCAACGTCATCGCCTCGCAGGTGGACATCCATTCCCGCTATGGCGGAATTGTCCCTGAGGTGGCATCACGCCAGCACCTCCTGACCGTGATCCCCATAATCGAGGAGGCGATGTCTCAAGCTCAGGCCCGCTGGAGCGACCTGGACGCAATCGCCGTCACCATCGGGCCGGGGCTGGCTGGCTCCCTGCTGGTGGGGGTGAACATGGCCAAGGCCATCGCCCTGGCCCAAGGTCTCCCCATCATTGGCATAAACCACCTCGAGGCGCACATCTACGCCAACTGGCTCGAGGGAAGAGCACCGGATTTCCCTGCCGTCTGTCTCATCGTCTCCGGGGGACACACCGACCTGGTTCTAATGAGAGGGCACGGAGATTACCAACTTCTGGGAAGGACCAGGGATGACGCCGCTGGCGAGGCCTTCGACAAGGTGGCCCGCATCCTGGGGCTTGGCTACCCCGGCGGCCCGGCAATTGAGCAGGCAGCCGTTGACGGCAATGGCACAACTTATCGCCTGCCCCGCGCATGGCTCAAGGGGACCGACGATTTCAGCTTCAGCGGGTTGAAGACGGCGGTGCTCCACCTGGTACAGAAAAACGATGATATATCGGCGGCCGACGTCGCCGCCAGCTTTCAGGAGTCAGTGGTCGATGTGCTGGTGAGCAAAACGGTTGATACAGCACGAAAGCTGGGGGCTCACCAGATCCTCCTCTGTGGCGGTGTCGCCTCAAATCAGCTTCTTCGCCAAACGATGGCCCAGCGCTCCCCCATCCCCATTCTCATCCCCAGCCCCATCCTGTGCACCGATAATGCGGCAATGACCGCTTCATGTGGCTATTTCCGCCTCAAAGCTGGCGAAACCTCAGGATGGGACCTCGATGTGGAGCCCAACATCAGGCTGGCATGAGAGGACACTCGCCGCATTTCCTGTCCAGGCAAAAGTTGTTATACAGGTAAATCAGCCCCTGCTGACGCCTTGTCGAGTTAATCAATCCCGGTCCCGTGTGAATCTGTCTTGTCATCTGCCTGGTTATCTGGTTTTCTCCGAGCCTGGGGTAGTTCCGATAAAGCTCCAATGCATGTCTGCCAGCCTTTAATCTTGCTCCTCCAAGGGCAAATAAGAAGGGTAAAAGGATGTTCACTACTATCTCCCCAGCCCTCCCCCTCCCGATCAATGCTCCATGCTCGCCTCCGGTTACCATCAATCCATCTTCAAGCTTCCTGTGCCCGTTTTTTATACCTGTCTCCCTGATAAGCTGCAGCAAACCCTGAACCAGCCCCCCATTTTTGAGGTAACGGGCGAGCAGATAAGCCGCCGCGATGATGCGCCGCTGCGGCATATTCGGCGGACGTATACCGGCGAGGTGCCACTCCAACAGAGCTGCCTCAGCCGAGAGCGCCCTCTGAAACACCTGACCATGTTTCTCGGGGCAACTATCTTGAGCAATCTCTCTCAAAGTCTTAATTGGCATGCGGCGTGCCAGCTCCTCAAAGGACTCGCTGTTCCTACTATAGCCCAGAGCCCGCATTAACCCCTCATAAAGCACCTGATCTCGCTCCTTGACGTCCAGCTTTGCCTGAAAATTGCCTGCCTTCGACCGAAACCGTTCCTCCCCCGCCCCATCCAGTACCTCCCCCACCGCATGTTCACCCAGGCGCATCACCACATCCCCGCAAGGCTCCTCAGGCACCACTAGGTTGGTTGGAAAACCACCCAAATCGTCCACGTAAGGGTGCAACGGGAGAACAGGCACAACCCTGCCATCCTGAAGAACAGTGCCCCCATCTCTATCATCCCACATCACCACGTGGAGGATGACACCGTTGTAGTTGGGGTCTCGATGGTGTCCGTGAGCTTGCCACCCGCTGGACCTGACATGAAGCTCCACATCCCCCCGAAGCTCCCCACCGTTTGTGGCGATGATGGCATGGCGAAAGTCGGGGCCACCTGCGCCATCCCGCCTCCCCGAGTAGACTACCCGGAGCCATTCCCCACCTGCGGTGACCAGCTCCCTTTCGCGTAACATGTCGCTTTGCCACACCTGAGACAGCAGGCTTTCCTTTATCCGCTCCATACATGCACCTTTTACACGATTGCGTGTAATACTGGCCAAAAAATAAATCCCGGTCCCTCAACCATCTCCATCAACCTGACTACATGGCGCCCAGGCCCTCTTTTCATCGATGCTATGAGCGACCCTGAATCCATCCCGCTGAACTTCCCCTCTCTTCCTCTTGCTCCGACGAAATCAATTTACACGTTTCCGTGTGATTTGTCAAAAGCATGTTCAAAGAGGAAGAAGAATCATTCAGCAAGAATATGGTTATGAGAGGGAACTAAATTTACCTCAATCTATGCCAATTAGCATAAATGGCTGTCTGCTAAGCTGAAACCCGCTGCTCACCCCTGCTACGGTGCGCTTCCTTTGCCAGCCTCCGCTCAGTGAGAACCTTCTTGGTATGCTTTATCTCTTCAGGTGTAACCTTCTGGCGCATTTCCTCCAGGTTGCGCATGACCTGAGCGAACCTGGGGCCCTCGGCGGCGCTAATCCATTCGAGTTGCAACCGCTCCGATCGGATTCCCAGCTTCTCCATAAGAGCCCATAGCCTCTCGGCGCATCGCTTGGTCCAGTGGTTGGCAGTGATGTAGTGGCAGTCGTTTATGTGGCACCCGGAGAGCAGCACCACAGCAGCCCCTTCCTCAAAGGCGTGAAGGATGAACTTCTCGCCCACTCTTCCGCTGCACATAACGCGAATGAACCGGTTGTTGGTTGGATACTGCAGCCTCGACACTCCAGCCAGGTCACCCCCGGCGTAGCTGCACCAGTTGCACAGGAAGCTTACGATCTTCTGTTCGGGCTCTTCTTCCAAGGCAGCATCTACCTGGGCCAGTATCTGTTCGTCGCTGAAATGCTGCATTGTTATGGCATCGAAGTGACACTCCGCAGCGCAGGTGCCGCAACCAGCACAAGCCGCAGCTACTATGTATGCCCCCGTCTTGGCCTTCACGTCCACCGTTATCGCCCCGTATGGACAGACCTTGACGCAGACGCCGCAGGAGGTGCATTTGTCCAGGTCTACTATTGCCTTGAGGGCCTCCATTCTGAGCGTACCGGCGTTCAGTATGATGGCACTCTTGGCGGCCGCCGCCCCTGCCTGGGTTACGCTGTCCTTTATATCCTTGGGTGCTTCCACAGAGCCAGCGAAGAAGATGCCCGGCGTAGGTGCGTCCACCGGCCTCAGCTTGGGATGAGCCTCCATCAAAAAGCCGTCGCTAGTCTGAGAGAGAGTCAGGATTTGGGCTAGCTCCTTCAGGTCATCCTTGGGCTCCAGTCCTAATGCCAAAATCACCATGTCCAGATCGTACTCCTCAATACGTGCTGCTGTTGTGTTCTCCACCTTGATGCGGAGGTTCCCGGTGGCAGGGTCTTCAGTGACCTCACCGGGCAGGCCACGAATATAGTGGACGCCTTCTTCTTTGGAGCGTCGGAATAGGTCCTCGAAGCCCTTGCCAAAGGCGCGGATGTCGATATAGAAGACGTAGATCTCGGCATCCGGGTAGTGCTCCTTGATGAGCAGGCTGTCCTTTATTGTGTTCATGCAGCACACGTTGGAGCAGTAGGGATTGCCACGATTCTCTGTTCGTGAGCCAACGCACTGAATGAAGCCTATGCGCTTCGGAGTCTGATGGTCTGAGGGGCGCACCAGGTGACCTTCGGTAGGCCCACCACCGCATATCAACCTTTCAAACTCTATGCTGGTTATGACGTTCTCAAAGCTGGTATAGCCGTACTCGTCCAGCGGAGTGGGGTCATATATGCCCATGCCTGTGGCCACTATTATAGTACCTACATCCAGTTCAACAATCTCGTCCGCCATGGTCAGGTCTATG
>DAOUVR010000053.1 GCA_030667555.1 Dehalococcoidia bacterium | reverse complement strand
TCCCATTGGGACCGGCATGAACCTGGTTGGAGAAGTGGATGTTGCCGCTCACATTCTCCGGCAGCACAGGCCATGGATTCCCACACGGGTCTTTCAACTCGTGCGAATGCCTGCTGATTTCCCTGAGGCAGCGTACCATCATGTCGTCCACATAGTCGTCATCATTGCCCCACTTGGGAGCATTCTTGACGAAGTCAAGCCGCATCTCCTCATACCCTTCCCAGTTGGCTTCAAGAGCGGTTATCAACTGGTCCATGGTGTACTTCTTCTCGTCAAATACCAGTTTCTTCACTGCTGCCAGGGCATCTGGATTCTCCACCCAGGTGAAGAAGGTGATCCAGCTATTGCCTCGCTCCCCAGACCGCGGGTCTACCGCATCATACCCGCTCTCCACCGACCTCTCGGAGATGCCCGACAGGAAGGGTCGCCCCCAATTGTTGTGGGACTCGACTCTCCCCTTGTTAACGATGCGCACGCCAAAGTTCATCAACCACTCCATCTGCTTGACCCACGCCTCAAACAACTGCTCAAAGTCGGTGAACTGACGGGCATCACCCGTCTTCGGCCCCATCTGCATCTCTAGACAAAGGTCATAGCCATCATGCAGGGCATATTCGATCATCTTGGAAGTGTTCATCGTCGCCGACGCCATACGGCATGGCTGGTAACCGTACTTGGTGGTGGGACACGGCGACATGCACGCCTGGTGCACCCATGTCCTCATCTCCTCCAGTGGATGTTTGTGCCAGTACATGCCGTTGGCGATCAGGACGGGATCATTACGTATGCTGGGATAGCCCAGACCCTGCCTGATACACTCGAATACCTCCCGCATCACCTCGTCCTTGACCTGGGGATGCCAGCGAAAGCCAAAGGTGGGGTTGGACACCCGCACCATCCTCGCCGCCTGCAGGAAGGCTGTCGTCAGGTCGCTGCAGGCATCGCTGCCATCCTTATTGACGCCGCCCATGGTCCACACCCAGGTGCCCACTATGCCCTGTAGCGCCTCAGCGCCCTCTCTGCCCAGGAAGTGGCCAATTTCGTAGGCTCGGATGAGGAACTCGCCTACCAGGTCGAGCGCCTCCTCCTTGGTAAGCCTCTTCTCAATATTTACATCGTTGTTGTAATACGGCGTACCGTAGTAGTCTGGACGCGTAGGCCAGGCCGACTCAAGGGCCTCGAGTCGGGTCCACACCTGTATAAAGTGCTGCATCTGAAGATGCTCCTGGAAGGTTCTAGCCGGCTTCGCCGGCACCCGATCGCAGGTTTCGGCGACCCTGAGCAGTTCCTCCTTGCGCTTCGGGTCCGATTCAAAGTTCTCCGCTATTATCCGCGCCAGCCTGGCGTAACGCCTGGCGTGATTGATGCACCCCTCCAGTATAATCTGCATCGCCTCCCAGTTGGGCAGCTTCTCATAAAGCTCCAGTTCAGCACCATCGGGCGTGCCATCCATTAGCTTAGCCTCAGCCTTGTCGATCTGCTCCTGGATCTCGTCGATCATGTCCTGAAATCCCTTGCCGCCGCCTACCTCCTGGTTCGGGCCAAAGATGTATTCATAGTCCTTGCCCGAATAACCGAAGCTGCCGCCGACGGGAAGACCCCACATAAGGGTCGCCTTGATGTACTTCACCGCGTCCTCAGGCAGAAGAAACCTGAACACCGCACCTATAGCATCGCGCTCGTTCCAGTAACTGTGGAGCTCACCTAATCTCTTCAGGGATTCCTCTCTTGGCTCAGGGACGAGGATCGGGTCGTTGTAGATCTCATCATTGCCGAACCTACTACTATCCACATTGTAGTACAGGGTGTTGGGAAGGTTACCCTCAGTAGCTACAAGCTGCGCATGATCGGTGATGAAAACAGTCCTGTTTTCCATCATGTAGGCCAGGGCTTTTGCCCTCCTCAGCAGCATGGGATCGCCTTCAGCCGCCTGCCACGCTTGGGTGAATAGCTCAGCACTCTCTATGTCTATGTTGAGGCCCGGCTCATACTGACCTCCCTTCCGCCCCTTCTTCCACACCGCCTTCCTCAGGTAGTCGAGGCGCGGCGACCTCTTCTTCTCCGCTGCCCACCACCATGCCCTCTCCTTCTCAAGCTCCTCTACCGGCTTATCCGGTGCTCCAATTTGCTTTGCTATTACTTCCGCCATCTCGCTTTACCTCCTCACTTCGCATTCTGAAGTCATGTTTGTGATATTCTTTCAATCCTGACCTGCACTACCACCTCCGTCCCATGGCGTTCTCCCTCGGCCTGACCTTACTACATCCTCTGTCTTTGGTGACGGCTATACCTCGGGTCGAATGCCTCCCCGATATCGGTGTCGACAAACTCCATCTCTTCGTAGTACTTACACTTGGCAGCATCCATCCTCACATCTGACTGCATGTTTGCCACCCCGTCGGTCACATATTTCGGCGGATCACTGGTTACGTCAGAACCCGTTTTTAATATGAGACAATGACCGCCAGCAGAGCCAAGGGCTGTCGAAGCCGAAAAGTGCTTACATTTTCCACAGGCCTTCTCGGGCATATACTCCCTCTCCTCCACCGTTTTGGGTTTCTCCACGGCACCCAAGAAACCCTCCCTAGCTTCCTCCCATTCGCTCTTTCGCCTCGGCATGGTCCTCCCCCTCCTTTCATGTATTCCAGTATGTAGTCGATAATGATATTTAAATGTATCTAAGCCATTCTGTCAATAGTTGTATGATATTATTTTAAGTTCAGTTTCTGTAGGTGTTTACAATTGTCCTTGCCATTCGTTGTGGCAACCCCTTAAAGTAGAATCCACAATCTGGATCCCCTGAGCGGCTCGGCTTGATTTCTCCTTGTGCTGGACCTGGAATGGCGTTGTAGATGAGCAGGTTAGCACATCCGGGTATTCTCTTTCGGCCAAAGATGTATTGTCGGAGCCAGCGTTCTCGCCTGAAGCGATGGCCTGGCAATAAGCAAGCTCCTGGTGGAGGCGTTGCGTATTGCAGTGGTGGTTGCCGTTTTTGCCATCCCCATGACTTTGCCTGTAGTAATGAGTATCGGTCTAGCAGTTGGAATACGCTCAAGTGACAGTTCTCACGATGTTGGTCATGTTTCAGATCTTTTACGTTGCCAACTGCCGCATGGCTCAGGAGTGCGGATATCCAGACGCAGATGTTTGGGATATAATAAGAAATAAAAACGAAACGGAGTACTAAGATGGAAAGGCCTGTGCACAAATCGAGAGAGTTGACAAGGGATGAAATTGAGTTGTTTTTGAAGAAACAATTACACGGCAGATTGGGACTCTGCGTTGAAGGCGAGCCCTATGTTGTCCCAGTAGCCTATGGGTATAGCGATGGGGCTATCTATTTCCACGGGGCGAAAAAGGGGAAAAAGATAGATTTCATCGAGAAGAATGATAGAGTTTGTTTTGAGGTCGACGAATGGCAGAAAGGGTGGGCGAGCGTTATTTGCTATGGCAAGGTTACACTGCGAGAGGATATTGAGGCAAAGAAGAAGTGTTTTGAACTGCTCATGGGAGTTGACCTCCCCGAGGACCGTATCAAGGGCGCTATTGCCTACGTCGGCGTCATAGATGTTGAGGAGATGACTGGGAGATGCAGTATGGATTTTGAGTTTCGCTAGCAGCCAGCAATCCTACAGCTACTATGGTGCAGTCGTATCGGGCAACGGAATCACGCATATGAGGCGAAGAACGTCGTTGCCGGTGTTGGTGAAGCAATGTTCCTCGTTGGGTGCAACGAAAACTACAGTCCCCTCTCCGATTGGGCTTTCGCTTCCGTTACATTTGAATATGCCCTCACCTGAGAGAACAAAGACCTCATGTTCCCACCAATGGGAATGGAACGGTGTAGATCTCCCTGGCGAAACCTCAAATACGCGCATAGCGAATCGGGGAGCGCCGTCGTCAGCACCGATGACCACACGGCGTAACACACCTGGGGCATCTTCAATCGCCTCTGCCTCGATATAGTTATGTAGTATCTTCATGTTGAAACTCCTTAGGCTCGTTTTGTCACAAACAGCATAGCAGAGGTGACCGAGGAAAACCAGTGTTTGATGTCAGCAAGAATGGAGCCAGCCCTTATCTTCAAGAGGGTACACACCATTTTGGAGTAAGCGGTAGCAGTTCTCACTCAAGGAGAAGGCGGTTCGTTAATCTGACTTTTGTTCTCCGGCCTTGAAGATAGTGTATTCTACTAATGAATGGTGAGGCGATAAGTTAATTAATGGTAACTGAGGCAAGGATGCCGTTGAAAACTACAGCGCTGAAGGTATATAAGGCGAGTCCAACCAGAAGGGCCAGACGTAACGCCAGCCTTTTGCAGCTAGGTAAGACCAAGGTATTTCTTCAGCGACTCAGGTGAATCTGAGCGCTGGCAATCGATACATAGCCCGCGAAATTCCAGGCGGTGTTGGGTAACCGTGAAGCCCGTTTTTCTCGCCACCCTTTTATCAATCTCTTTATCCACTGGCTCATCCAGATCGAATATACGACCGCACAGCTCACACCTGAAGTGATAGTGGTTCTTGGTGTTGGCATCGAACCTACTGAAGCTACCGGCAAGGCTTAGCTCCAGTATATTTCCTTCCTGTTTCAACAACCTGAGGTTGCGGTAAACTGTCCCCAGGCTGATATTGGGTATTTCACGTCTCACCTGCTCGTAGATACAATCAGCAGTGGGGTGAGAGGTTGTACCCTTTAGAATCCTAAGTATGGCCTCTTTCTGTTTCGTGTTCCTGTGCACAGTGCTCAAACTAACCTTGATTTAAACAGTTTTGTAAATGATAACTATTACTAATTATGGCAGATGCTATTTATTTTGTCAAGAGGGTTGACAGAAATCCATGTCCCAATTCTTTGGATAAATCGACGGGAACGGCGGGCAGCGAGCAGGCTTGACGGCCAGGTGCTGCGGAAGTATCATCGATTAGGGGGCCAATGAGGAATGAGGTATGAGCGTTACCTCATTGTGAGTTGAAATGAGATATACCGCTGATTATACCGACGAGGAAGCCCGCGGGACGGTTGAGGGGATTGTGACTGGGAGTGAACGGTGATCCTCTACTTGTTGGGCAGCATTATTGGCCTTGTATTCCGAGTACTTCCTATAAGGTTTGGATATGCTCTAGCCTATGTTATCGGCTATATTGTTTTTCTTGTGTGGCCCCGGGGAAGAAAGTGCCTCAGGGAGAACCTGATGCATGTCGTGGGCAGTAATGCCAGCAAAAAAGAGATCGATAGACTGGCGAAGGGGGCGCTGCGCAATTACTGCAAGTACCTTTTGGATTACGTCTGCCTGCCGGCGGTCAAGCCAGAGGAGATAATGAAAAGAGTTACCTTTCAAGGCTGGGAGAACTTTGGAAAGGCACTTGAGGAGGGAAAGGGATGCATCCTCGTCGGCTTACACCAGGGAAATTGGGAACTGGCTGGCGCCAAAGTCGTCCTGAATGATTACCCCTTGAACGTTGTTGTCGAGAGTATGCCCTCGAAAAAGCTGGACGGGTTTGTTCAATATCGACGTTGGGGCAAGGGGATGAACGTTGTCGCCATGGAGAAGGGGGTAGGTGGGATGGTGGAAGTGCTGCGCCGCAACGAACATCTGGTGCTATTGATTGACATTCCGAACGCGGACAAGGGTATACAGGTAAAGTTCTGTGATGCCGTCATGAAAATGCCCCGCGGCGCGGCCACCCTGGCACTCAAGACCGGTGCCAAGATCGTGCCCATGACCTCGGTGCGTCGTCCCGACAATACCTTTCTCACTTCCTTCGAAGAATGCATCAGTTTCGAGCCAAGCGGCTCGGTTAGCAAAGACGTTCGGGCACTGACGCAGGAAATCATGAACTCACTCGAGCCATACATCAAGCAGAATCCTGAGCAATACTACATGTTTCGCTGTATGTGGCCCAAAGAAGCCAGGGATGGTTGCTTAGAACAGCCATAGTAGTTGAGTGGGACATCATGGATAGTATGGCCAATACTTCCGGCAACAGGTTGCAGCAATGAAAAAACAGGTATTAAGAGTTGCAGTGTCAATCGTCATCATGGCTGCCCTAGTTGTCACATTGGCATGCGCCAGGAACATCGAACCGCAAAAGGTGCCTATTTTTGTACCGTACCCAGAAGGTTTTACCGATGCCAGCATCACATTGGAATTTGGCGCTGCCAACATCTATGTCGATGCCACAGGCACTGACCTGATCGAGGGCAACATCACCTACAACACGGAGGGGCGCCACCCTGCGGTAGTGGTAAACGATAATTTGGTGAGCATCGTTCAGGGTGGACCCAGCGGGATTATCACCGGCGGTACTATAAACAACTGGGTATTACACTTCGGCACTGAAATGCCCTTCAGCCTGGAGATAACTGCCGGAGCTTACAGCGGCGACTGGGAGCTTGGTGGTCTGCCACTGACTGCTCTCTCCATCAATGAGGGTGCCGCCAGCAGTACTTACAGCTTCTCGTCGGCGAACCCCGAAGTGATGAGCAAGCTGGATATCGATACTGGAGCGGGCAGTATGGAGCTGCTGGACCTGGCGAATGCGAACTTCGATAGCTTGTCGTACGATGGCGGTGCTGGCAGCCTGACTGTTGACTTTGGCGGCGAACTGATGCGTGATGGGGTGGTTGACATAAATGCTGGCGCCTGCTCAATAATACTTATTGTGCCCGAGGATACCCCGGCGCGGATACACATCGGTGGGGGTGTGTCCAACATTGAGGCAGATGAGGGGTTCGAACAGCTCGATGGTGATTACCTTACCACGAGTTGGACCGGGCATGGAGAACCGGAACTGGAGATTGAGGTCACTCTAGTGGCGGGCTCGCTCACATTAGAACTGGAATAAACCAGCCGAGAATGAAGAGGTGACCTATGACGGGGGTAGTTGCAGGATGCCGTGCTTTCCCGTTATTTGTTAGCAGTCCGTGGTAATCTTGGAATAAACATCCCGACCTTGTTCTTATAGTCACAATATGCTTGCCCGAATCGACGCTTGAGCCCCCTTTCTTCCCATAGAACTATCCGCAGGTTAGAAAAAAAGCACTATTGGCATTATGGTGCCCACCTAAATAACTGAAACAAACCCCCAATCCAACCAGAATCCACCACCATCTCAGCCTTTTGAAATACTGGAGCAGCGGCTTTATATTGAGGCATATATGTATGACAATAAGGAGACCGAAAATGCAAGAATGAGACAAAGGCGTTAACACGTAAGATGCAATCTTATTCTACCTATTCTGGACAGGAAGCAAGAGGTGGGGATATAATTCTGGAGGTTAGTAATAGAAACGGGAGATGCACCGAAGTGGGGTGGTCAAAAGAGAAAAAGATAGCGATAGTGGGGGTGGGGAACCTGCTGCTTAGGGATGAAGGGGTGGGGGTTCATGTAGTGCAGGAGCTACAGCGGCGGTCTCTGCCCTCGAACATACTGGTGATAGACGGTGGGACCTCTCCCGATGCCCTGGCATTTGTGGGGCAGGTTGACAAGTTGATTATCATCGATGCAGTGAGGGGAGGTGGCGAGGCAGGCACTATCTATCGGCTCTCTCCCGATGACATAGACCAATCTGACAGAAACCCGATGTCGCTGCATGAAT
>DAOUVR010000113.1 GCA_030667555.1 Dehalococcoidia bacterium | reverse complement strand
TGGTTTGTCTTGGGTGGAAACACGAAGTAGTCATCCTGCTGAATAATCTTTGTCCTTATCCCATTCTCTGTCAAGAGTCTTGCCAATTCGACCGCCAGCTCTGACTTTCCCGACCCTGACTCGCCGCCTATCGATACTACATACTTATCCTGAATCTGTCCTCTGATGAGGTCAACAATACGTTGCGCCATCCTGGTGTGATAATCCCTTATCACCAATTTATCGCCTCTCATCGGACCCTCCCGAAAATCAAACATGCGCTATGCAACGTTGTTTTCACCACAATCCCAATTCCAACCGCCTGGCAGCAACGATGCGTGTCCATCCACGCTCCGTGAGACGGGTTGTCAATTGCCATGTCCAATTCAACCATATTATCGATACCGTGTCCAGAAGCGTCATGAGGAAAGTCTGCTTCCGGCGCGCAGGTAGACAAAGGGGCTTCTTACCGAACCGATGTATACAGTTAACCATACTTGATGTGTACAGTTGAATCTCCTGTCCAGGGTACCTCTTGGCCGCACCCTATCAAGCTTGCCACCAACACAACTGCCAGCAGCAATGCAACTAAACAAAGGCTTGCTGTTTTCTTTTCATCGAACGCAGCTTGTAGCCACTGGATAGTAATGGTTCTCAGGTTTTTTGTTTCTCGATGTATCCTACGAAGCCCCCAATAGCGTTGATAATGAAGTAGTGTTCCCGCTGGTATTGATCCTTTGGAAGTTCTTTCAAACCATTCAGACTTGCATCTTCAGCCATTAGCTTGGAAAATATGTCCTCGTATTCTGCCCCGTGCTCAAGGGCTTCACTGATCACCTCTCGCCATAGCTTAGCCTGCTCTTTGTGGCGCTGGAGTTTGGTCCGTGCATCTTCGTCAGGACCATAATGAGCGTAATAGATACCTGTTGCATCGCGTCGAAGAAGCTTATCAATGGATTCCAGATAATGCTCCAACAACAATGGCGGGGGTGTGGCCGGACGCAGCAAGTCGACCTTAGCGGTGTAAGCCCCTCCAGCTTCCCCGGCAAATAGCTTCCCGCTTCGCCTATCGAAAAAACTCATGTGATGTGCAGCATGACCCGGGGTGTGTATTACCTCCAGTTCAAACTCATCCCCCAATGGGAATATCGTTCCCTCCTCGGCTGCTATTATCCGTTCCGGAGCAACATTTTGCGGACGCCCTTGCTTCTTTGCCAGATCACCCAGCGTCTTCAGGCTTCCTTCCCATAGCTTGTCAGGATTTGCCAGATGGGACGCTCCCCTGGGATGAACAACAACCCTTGCGTTTGGCAAGTGCTGTAAAAGCTCGCCTGCGGCTCCTGCATGGTCAATATGGATATGTGTGAGGAAGATATAGCTAACATTCTCTCGTTCTATCCCCAATTCATCGAGGCCATTTATAAGATTCCCTGCGGAACAATATGGGCCAGCATCTATCAACGCCATCTGCTCTCTACCGAGCACATACACGCCAACGAATTCATCCCAGCCGGAAATAGGCGGCTGAACATCGATCATGCTTAAGTGTTCGGATAGATGATATGTCTGCATTATCAGGGTCCAAATTTGCTCATTTCAAAGTGTCGCTTTACCTCCAAAGAGAGGAAAAAGTCATTAAGAAACTGAGCCCTTATTGATAGAGATTGCTGAGATAGTCTTAATCAACCCCCTAAATCCCCCAATCTTGGGGGACTTTTAAATCTGGGGGACACCCCCAGACCCCTGGCAGGAAGTATCCTGCACCTCTTGTTCAGCGGTCTTCTAATGGCCATTTTCGTAGACTCCCCGCTCTAAGTCAAGATGGACTGTTAGCCGGAATAGTTGCCTTTGGGATGGGGAAGGGGTTTTCCCTTAAACCAAAAGCTACCCATACACGACCGCTGGGCGCTCGGTCAAGCACGAGCCTCTGAATTGACAGCCAGTTAAGATAGGCATAATATTAGTTCCAAGAACGACAAGGATTACTATTGCGAGCTCAAATGAGTAATCCTGAATACTAGGAGGTGAAAAATGTGGGATGCGTCGAAGTGCGACCTGTGTGGCGACTGCCTGGTGAAATGTTTATATGTGGACTATGACAAGGATAAGGCTGTCGCCGATATAAAGGCGCTCATGGAGGGCAAAGAGGCCGACATTCTGCATAAGTGCATCACGTGCTGCGCCTGCAGCGAGTACTGCCCCACCGGGGCCGATCCCTTCGACCTTATCCTTAAGATGCTGGAAAAAACACGCGCCTTCCCAGTAGCTCAGGAGATGATCGGCTTTTTCGAGGGCGCTTTCGCCATCCCCAATGAGCTGATACCGGGTGATCCCGATAAGCCCGTTTTCTCCCTCTGTATCATGGAGCACTGGTTGCCCGATAGAGCCCTCGACAGCCAGTTGTTCAACGGCCTCACCGTTGTCAAGGGAGGTGAATACTTCTGCCTCCTCGGCTATGTGCATCTCGGTCTGGAGAGCCCCATCGAGAAGAAGGCCCAGGAGTTCATCGACAAGCTAGCCAGTCTGGGGAAGGATATAGTCTTCCTCCATGATGACTGCTACGCTATGGTGAACGCCAAGGTCAAGGACTACGGTATCACTGTACCTTTCAATTACATGCACCTCTTCGAGTACCTGCGCAACTACCTCAGGGACCATCAAAGCAGCATCACCAAGCTGGGTAAAAAGGTCGCATATCATCGTCCCTGCGCATCGAGGTACACCCCGGAGAAAGACGCTTTCCTCGACGAGATCTTTGAGCTTATCGGTGTCGAGCGACCACCACGAAAATACGAACGGGAGACCGCCCTCTGCTGCGCTGCGTCCATTATCCTCGTTTACCCTGAATTTGCAGCGGAAGTTCAAGCGAAAAATGTCAACGATGCCATCGAGTGTGGCGCTGACGCCATAATAACGTTATGCCCCATGTGTGACCGCGCGCTGAGGCGGCCGACCACCCAGTATGGCCTGCGGAAGATTTTTATTACCAATCTCTGTCGCATGGCCCTGGGGGAGGAGCCCTGGCCAGAGTTAGCAGCGTAGAGTAAGTGATTCCAGCCTAAAATGTCCAGCCTAAAATGCCTGAGGTGAAAGGAACTAAAGGAGCTGCGCTAGCATTGCCGATTATCGAAGGTGGTTGGTCACGCAGCTAAATCCGGTCAGTTCTTTTACTACCGCTGCAGAAATGCTCTCCGGCGAGGGCGGCAGGCATGTTCAAGTCGTTGGCTGGGGAACTAGGATTCGAACCTAGCCTTGCAGATCCAGAGTCTGCCGTCCTACCACTAGACGATTCCCCAGTGCCTAATATTATACATAGGAACGCCGTATCTGGCAAACTAATTGGCAAGCTCCGTTCATCCATAGCTTGCATCACCCGGCTGGCCAGTCAGTACGCCAAACAGGTGGTATTGACCGGTATATACTGACCCGCTACAGTGGCTTTACTTCAGACCCCCGTTCATGTCATACTTGGCTGTCAATGCTCGCAGCAACGATGGCGAGGGGAGCGGGCTGGGGACTTGCTGCGCGAGAAGGAGGCACAAATGAAGGTACTCGTGGGCTACATGTCGCAGACAGGGAACACAAAGAAGGTGGCTGAAGCCATCTTCAGCCAGATCCAGGCCGACAAAGAGATAAAGAGCCTGGACGAGATCCAGAGTCTTGGGGGCTACGACCTGGCGTTCATCGGCTTTCCCCTTCAGGGTTTCGCGCCGGCCAATGACGCGAAGGTCTTCCTGGAGCAACACTGCGCCGGCAAGAAGCTGGCCCTCTTCGTGACTCACGCTGTGCCCGAGGGCTATGAGGAGCTGCCGGGGTGGCTGGACAAATGCAGAGAGGCTGCCGCTGTGGGGAATGTGGTCGGATGCTTCGACTGCCAGGGTGAACTGGCGGAGCCCATTGCAGAGGTGCTGAAGCAGAGCGGTGACCCGAAGATGGTGGGGTTTGGAGAGATGCGTCCCTCAACGATGGGTCAACCGGACGAAGCGAGGCTGGAGCGGGCACGTGCATTCGCCCGCGAGGTGATGGCGAAATAGACGACGTCCCGGGGGCTACGAGCAAGGGCCGACCCGCTTTGTGAGCGGTGAGCACGGACGTGCGCCGGTGATTGGCGCAGGGGTCAGGGAGCGCGTGCCGGAGAGTTAGCACCCTGGCATGGTTGCGTGTGGGCAAGACGGCAGGCAGATGTGCCTCTGCGCACGGGCCAGACGATTCCCCAGTGCCTAATATTATATATAAGAATGCCCGATGCTTACACTCACTTCATCTGAGAATGTTTATTTTCTACCCACTGCGCAGCGTCACCCTGAACCCTTCGCTATCTGTCATTCTGAGGGAGCGGCGCGACCGAAGAATCTCACTCAGGGTAAACTCCGTGAGGGGTCTAGATTCTTCGCTTCGCTCAGAATGACATAGGTAAGGGGCTCAGAATGACAGATGGATATTGCTAAGTGACCTACCTATTTCAATCTGCCCAGCGTCACCCTGAACCCTTCGCTATCTGTCATTCTGAGGGAGCGAAGCGACCGAAGAATCTCACTCAGGGTAAACTCCGTGAGGGGTCTAGATTCTTCGCTTCGCTCAGAATGACATAGGTAAGGG
>DAOUVR010000106.1 GCA_030667555.1 Dehalococcoidia bacterium | reverse complement strand
GCCTCTTCTCGTTTCCTCGTTCTACCAAAATCATCCCATGTTTAGGATCTATCAGTTCACCTACAATCGAGGAGGTGATTCCCTTTTGGGACAAAGCCTCCACTATCTCCTGGGCTTTGTGCTCTCGGCAAGCAATGATTAATGTCCCCTCACTGATAGAGGCATAAAGATCGATGCCGAAATACCGACAAATTTCGGTTACACAGTCATCGACTACAATCCGTTCTTTGTCGACCCTCACCCCTAAATCGGCAGCCTGAGCAATCTCATATAGGCCGCCCCAAATTCCGCACTCGGTAGCATCGTGCATGGCGGTAACTCCATCATCTCTAACACCCACGCCTACGGCAGTCATTGCATCCTCGACCACCGACATCTTATAGAATAGTTCCTGCGCTTGTTGACTAAAGCTAAGTCCAAACTCCTTTTCTATGAGTTGAGGGAACATGGTGGCAAAGATGCCCGTCGCCTCAATGGCTGGACCTTTGGTGATTATTATCTGGTCGCCGGCCCTTGCCATCTTCGGGGTAACATATTCATCTTTCTCACCCACGCAGATCACTGTGGCTCCACCCACCATGGGATAATGGCAGTTTTCATATCTCGCGGTATGGCCACAAACTATTGCGATTCCGAGTTTCGAACATTCTTTATGCATGGTATCCCAGACTATCTCAAGCTGCTCTTTGGTCATTTCCACCGGTAGATTCAAATCTATGGACAAAAACTTTGGTTTCAGCCCGCTGGTCACCGCATCAGAGGCGAGTATGTGGATAGCAAACCAGGCTGCCCTCTCCCAACCGTATTCAGGCACGATGAATACAGGGTCTGTGGTTAGTGCCACAGCCTTATCCCCGATTTCAACTATCCCTACATCAACCCCGTGCTGAGGTCCCACTATAATGCTTTCGCTCAGGGCTCCTAAGCGTGGAAATATCAATTCATTGAAGATTTCAGGTGATATCTTGCCGATCTCAGGAAGATCACTCACTTTCCAAATCCATCCCTTGGGAGTTGTTCAAGTAGTCATCGATAGCCGATTTGAGAGCCTCCTCGGCCAAAACCGAGCAGTGCATTTTTATCGGGGGCAGCCCGTCTAAGGCCTCGGCGACCGCGTGATTTGAGATCTCCAATGCCTCCTCTATCGTCTTTCCTTTTACCATCTCAGTAACCATGCTGCTGGTAGCAATGGCTGCTCCACAGCCAAAGGTCTTGAATTTAGCATCTGTGATAACGCCATCATTCACCCTGATGTAAAGCTCCATTATGTCGCCGCAAACCGGGTTCCCCACATGGCCAGTACCATCAGGGTTTTCGATCTCACCCACGTTCCTGGGGTTTTTGAAGTGTTCCATCACTTTCTCACTATAGAGTGATCGTATGTTAGGAGCCATTTTCATCCCCCTTTATACCCTGCTTTTCAATAGCGGAGACATGGATCGCAGTTTAGCCACGATAGGGGGTAATACCTCTAAAACACGCTCTATTTCCTCCTCGGTGGTTTCTCTCCCCAGAGTAAATCGCAGCGAGCCGTGGGCCTGTTCGTGAGGCAATCCCAGCGCCAGCAAAACATGTGATGGCTCAAGGCTGCTGGAGCTACAAGCTGAGCCGGTAGAGGCGGCGATACCCTCCATATCCAGGTTAAGAAGCATTGACTCTCCCTCAACGAATTGGACGCTGACATTGACATTGTTGGGTAACCTTTTCCTGGGATGACCATTCAGTTGAATATCGTCGATCCTCTCCAGCAGACCCTCAATCAATCCGCCACGAAGAAGGGTCAGGCGTTCCGCCTCCGTGCCCATCTCATTTTGAGCAATTTGCATTGCCTTGCCAAAGCCCACGATTCCGGGGACGTTTTCGGTGCTTGCCCTGCGCCTCCGTTCTTGTTCTCCACCGTGCATAAAGGGGGCTACCTTGGTGCCCTTTCTAACGTAGAGGGCACCCACCCCTTTCGGCCCGTAAAGCTTGTGCGCTGAAATTGCCAAGAGGTCCACGCCGAGTTCATTCACCTTTATTGGAATATGCCCTATTGTCTGTGCGGCATCGGTGTGGAAATAGACTCCCATCTCTTTGGCAATTCTGCCTATCTCTGCTATGGGCTCTATGGTGCCTATTTCGTTGTTGGCGTGCATGACTGAGATCAGGATCGTCTTTTCACTAACCGCCTTTCTCACACCCTGCGGGTCCACCATGCCATACTGATCCACCGGAAGGTAGGTTACCTTGAATCCCCTTCGCTCCAGGAACTTCAAGGGCTCTATTACCGCGTGGTGCTCAATGGAATTGGTGATGATGTGATTGCCTCTATGCTCATTGGCATAAGCTACACCTTTTATGGCGAAGTTATCTGCCTCTGTCCCACCGCTGGTAAAAACGATCTCATCGTTCTTGGCCCCGATGAGGGCAGCGATTGTTTCACGTGCCTCCTCTATTGCCCCCTTCGCTTCTTGTCCGAAGGAGTGGATGCTCGAGGGATTGCCAAAGGTATCATTCAAATAAGGCAACATCGCTGTCACTACGTCAGGGTGTGTAGGCGTGGTGGCAGCATAGTCAAGGTATACCCGTTTCATTCTTATCCCTCCACAACGTCGCCAACAACAGGGTCAACCCTCACCCCTTTGCTGGTAACCCAGGCTATACCCTGCTCGATGTCTTTCTCTTCCCCTTCCAGTTCCAGAACTACCCATCCTCTATTCTCCGTGACGTCAGCCCGGCGGATGTTGGTCACTATCTTAAACTGGTGACCCAGGCTGTAGATGATGGGTTCTCTGATCAGTTCCTGCGGGAAGGTAAACATTACCTGTGTCTTGGTCATCCTATCCTCCCTGTTTCTGGCTGGATAAACACAGTATGTGCGAAATCTCAGGCGCTTCTGACCAGTGCCCCAATCGATTCCTCAACTGACTCTATGGTTGGCTGGACGGCAAATGGTCGAACAATGTCGGTCAAGACCTCCTGCGTCCTCGGCCCGGCCCCGGTGATGGAAGCAACCGTAAGCTCACCTCTCTTGATTACTCCCGATGCCGCCAGCTTTCTTAATACGCCTACAACCACCCCGCCCGCTGCCTCGGCGAAAATGCCCTCAGTTTGAGCCAGAAGCTGCACTCCGGCAATGGCTTCCTCATCATCGACAGCGCAAGCCCCACCCCCTGACTGTCTGGCGACCATTAACGCGTAATGGCCATCGGCGGGATTGCCAATGGCTATGGACTTGACAATAGTGTCCGGAGTCACCGGATTTATATGAAGGCTGCCTGCATTGAAAGCATTGACAATGGGCGAACTGCCGGCGGCCTGGGCGATGTACATGTGTGTATTGACCGGTTCGATCAGGCCCAGCATGGCGAGTTCATCCAGCCCCTTCCATATTCGGGTAAACAGCAGTCCTGAAGCAGCAGGAGCTACCACACAATCAGGGGCACGCCATCCCAGTTGCTCTGCAACCTCGTAGCCCAGAGTTTTGCTCCCCTCGGCGTAATAGGGTCTGAGATTAATGTTGATGAATCCCCAGCTGTATCTTTTGGCCACCTCAGTACAGAGACGATTGACATCATCATAGCTTCCATCAACCTTAACCAAGATGGGATCATAGATTGCTGCCCCAACGAGCTTACCTGGTTCTACATCGGAGGGAACGAAAACGTAAGCTCTCATTTTTGCCTTGGCGGCATGAGCGGCGACGCTGGCAGCCAGGTTCCCGGTTGACGCACAGGCTACCGTGTCAAAGCCGAACTCCCGCGCTTTGCTGACAGCAACCGATACTGCCCTGTCCTTGAACGAGTAGGTTGGATTGAGGCAGTCATTCTTGATGTACAGCCGGTCCAGTCCCAGTTCCCGTCCTAGGTTATCAGCCTTTACAAGTGGGGTAAAGCCCGTGCCGATATCCACCTCCTCGCCTTCCACTGGCAGCATATCGCGATAGCGCCACATGCTCCGCGGCCCTGCAGCCAGCTCCTCTCGACTTAGCCCTCTGGCCATGGCTTTATAGTCATAGCTGACCTCCAACGGGCTAAGACAGAAATCGCACCGGTTGAGAGGCTGGAGCGGATACTCCTGCCCACACTTGCGGCACCGTAAGGCTCTAGCGTAGGACACTATGGAACTCTCCTGCTAGTACTTCAATATTCTTTAGGGCCAACCGGGAGCAACAGTATTCTCGTATGCTGCTAAAAGGTCACTTATCTCCATAGCTATCAGGCTGTCGCTGATCGCATGAGTCACTTCAGCTTTTGGGAAATCTCTGCAAGCGCCGCTCACTCCGCTGCCTGTGCTTGCGTCAAATTTGGTATGACAGTTGTTGCAGTCCAGAAGGTCTCCCATGAGAGAGAAGCACACAGACCTACAGGGGGGACAAACGTTAGCGCGCACAATGGTTTCCTCATTCCATCTATATGCCATGAAATTCATTCGGTCACCCTGCGCTGTGGTGACTGCAAAGTGGAGCATTTTCCCACTATCCACCTCGCTTGCAGGAATAAAGACCGTATTGCCTTCTACTTTGACTACCTCAGTGTCGATCCATGTTGGGCTCACCAAGCCATTTGTCTCAACGGTTCCGCTTGTTGTACCTCCGGGGGTAGACACCGGACTGGATGGGTCTCCCGCTGTTCCAATGGAACATCCAATAACCACTACGGTTGCAAGTAGTGTCAACGCTACTGCTATTCTGGTCATCATCTGCTGGTTTCTCCTTCCTGTATAGCTTCTATTTAGTCTCATTTGCGTTACCGGCCAAAACGTTCCTTCTAACGTTTATCATCCTCGCT
>DAOUVR010000055.1 GCA_030667555.1 Dehalococcoidia bacterium | reverse complement strand
TATAATCGTAAAACACGTTAGCTTGACAGGCTGCTGGATTCGTGCTAGCGTGTTGCTCGAAAGTGATGCATGCGGCCGTTCTCTATTGGTCGGGGAGGTAGCCCTTGCAAACTGTTCCCTCAAGAGAGGGATCTCATGGACAGGGCTAAGCCTCGACATAGTTCATCATCCATAGAGAGCGGCGACCATATTGAAAGGAGAGTAAAATGCCTACGGCAAAGGTTGGCGATATCAATATAAACTACGAGGTTCGCGGAGAGGGGGAGGCGCTGGTCTTGATCAATGGATATGGCAGCAACTCCCGCTCGTGGTTCCTGGAGATACCCACCTTCTCCGAGGAGTTCCAGGTTATCACCTTCGACAATAGAGGGACTGGACAGAGCGATAAGCCCGATATCCCTTACACCATGGAGATGATGGCGTGCGATTTGGCTGGATTGCTTGAGGCTATCGGCATCGATGCCGCCCACGTTTACGGGGTCTCCATGGGAGGTATGATTGCCCAGGAGTTTGCCCTTAGCTACTCGCAGAAGGTGATAAGCCTCATCCTGGGATGCACCAATTGCGGAGGTCGCCACAGTACCAGGCCCGATGAGGAAGTGATGACGTTCCTCTTCGACGAGGAGCGCATGAAGCGACTGACGCCAGAAGAGGGGGCCCGAGAATCGCTTCCCTTCCTCTTCAGCCAGGAGTTCATCGATAACAATCCAGAGATCGTTGAGCAAGTCATAGTGCAGCGGGTGGAATATGTCACCCCTCTGCATGGCTATACCAGGCAGGCGCAGGCGATAATGGGCCATAACACCTATGCCCGGCTGCCCCAGCTTCAGGCTTCTACCTTGATCATAGCGGGCACTGCCGACAGGCTTGTTCCCGTCGAGAACTCCAGGATAATCGCCTCCCGAATACCCAATGCCGAACTCGTCATCCTGGAAAACATGGGACATGGCTACCTCGTCGAGGCGGAGGAGGAGGCAAACAAAGCGATCCTCGACTTCCTGAGACGACACCGCCGCTCTCGCTAGGCCTTTATCCTGTAGTACATCATCGCACGTCAGCAATTGAGATTGAGCGCCGTACTGAAAAAGGGAAGGTAGAATGACGACAGTAAAAGTTGGCGACATCAACATGTATTACGAAGTACATGGAGAAGGGGAAGCGCTGCTCTTGATCATGGGGTTGGGCAGCGACCTGACAAGCTGGATATTTCAGATTCCCGAGTTTTCAAAAAAATATCGAGTTATAGTCTTCGATAACCGCGGCGTGGGACGCACCGATGCCCCCGACACACCATATTCCATTGATATGATGGCCGATGATACTACCGGTCTTCTGGATGCGCTGAGCATCGAAAAGGCCCATATTTTGGGCATATCCATGGGGGGTATGATTGCGCAGGAGCTTGCCATCAAACATCCGCAGCGGGTGGAGAGCCTGATCCTGGCGACTACCGCAGCCGGTTCCTATTCCTGGGCTACGCACGTCTTGGGTACTACGCTCAAATTGGCCGAGGAGGGTGTCAGACCTGATACCCTCACCGAGTTACGGCTGTCGTACTTATTCACCGACAAATTTTTCGAGAACCCAGAGCTGGTTCAGATAGCGGTCAATACCATGCTGGCAAATCCCTATCCACAGCCCACCTACGCCTACGCTCGACAGTTCGCTGCCGCCACCGCACATAATACGCGGGACCGCATTGGCCAGATAACCGCTCCAACACTGGTACTAGTGGGCAAAGAAGACATTCTCCTCCCAGTTAAGCTGTCAGAGGAGCTCGCGGAGGGAATCCCCAACGCCAAGCTGGTGGTTCTGGAGGGGGGAGGACACGGGTTTAGCGTCGAGATCGCTGATAAGTTCAATCAGGCTGTGCTTGACTTCCTGAGACGACACCGCAGTTCTCGCTAGGCCTTAATCTGATTTGAAATTACCTGGCATCTAAGATATGGATTTACCCTGTTGCTGGTCTTTTCGCAAGTCGTCGCGCCCGGTAACTCTGAGGAGAGCCGAGATGGTGCTCCCGAGTGCCGTGCCCATCAGGTATAAAACGGGTCAAGGAGGCGTAAGATGAAGTTTCTTCTGTTCTCTATGTATGATGCAGCTAAGCAGGCAGAGATAGCGCAGATAGCGGATAAGGCGCACACCAGTGCCCCTCCAGGGCGGAAGTTGCTGGCTACCTACGTTTGCCTGGGAATGCCGTTTGCCAACGTTCCTCGGAATACACTGGTATCTATCAGTGTTGTTGAAGCCGAGAGCGCTGAGGCAATGGCCGCGGCCACCTATCCACTGACACTTGCAGGCGCAACGATCTGGCACGTCCCTGTAATGGAGTTGCCTGCAGGCGGTGTGGCAAACGTAGAAAAGAAAATGAGAAGTCGAACGGGCTGAGCGCTGAGCCTTTTCAGGTGCAAGGATCCCAGGGCAGCCTAGCAGGCCAGTTGAGGCATGCTAGCTTCTATTTTTCCCTATTAGTAGTTACTTTGCGGCTAAGAGATCATATAGCCGTTCCACATTCATCTTCTGTACTTCAGGGCCCATAGCCTCAAGCCCCATGCCCATGGGATACCGGTTGAGGAAGGATATTTTAGCCTGCGCCTCCTCCTTTGAGAGCCCCTGCTTTATCGCCTGCCTCACCGCCTCCACCCACTCTTCGATAAATGATGCCTGCTCCTTAATGTAGCTCTTGTCGCAAACTTCACCATGGCCAGGAACTATCACATCCACATCCAATTCCCCGATCTTCTTGAGTGACTCGAGCCACTCCTCGGGGTATCCTTGATGGAGGAAGGCCTGAACTTTATAGAAGATATTATCGCCGGTGAATACCACCCTCTCCTCAGGAATATTGACTGCCACCTCGCTGGCGGTATGCCCCGGGAGGTGAATAGCCTCGAAGGTGTGCTCCCCTAAATATAAGAGGAGGCGCTCGGAGAAAGTGATGGAGGGCTTTTTCAAACTGTATCCCTCCATGAGTGGTAGGCCTTCGGGGTCGATAACCTTCATCCGCTCCATCACCATATTTAAGTCAAAAGAAGAAAGGGCATCCCTCGTGCCCTGGTGGGCGATAACCGTCCCCGGGAAGAAGAAATTTCCCGTCACATGGTCGCCATGAGGCTCGGTATTGATCAGATAGCGCACCTCCCCCTTACCCTTCATCTGCTCCCGCCACTTCATGGCATCCGAAGGATTTTGCGGGGAATCGATCATTACAATACCTTCCTTTGTCGTTACAAAGCCCGGGTTGCAGCCCCGGAAGGCTGTCTCTACATAAACATTGGTGCTGACCTGCTGCATTGTATCCTCCCCAAATGAACTAAGCCCCAGCATACTCCGCCCCAATTTCCCCTGTCAAGGATGCTGGCTGTCTACATACGTAATGGTAAAGCTATTTAATAGCTACTTTGCAGTTAGAAGATCGTATAACCGTGCCACATTCCACCGCTGCACCTCAGAGCCGAGCGCCTCAATTCCTATATCCATGGGATAGCGGTCGAGGAATGATATTCTTTCCTGTGCCTCCTCCTTTGTAAGCCCCTGCTTTATTGCCTCCCTCACCGCATCCATCCACTCCTCGATGAACGATGCCTGCTCCTTAATGTAGCTCTTGTCACATACCTCACCGTGGCCGGGAACTATTACATCCACATCAAGCTCTTCGATCCTCTTCAGTGACTGAAGCCAATCCTCGGGATATGCTTCGTGGAGGAAGGTCTGAACCTTGTGGAAGATATTGTCGCCGGTGAACACTACCCGCTCTTCAGGAATGTATACTGCAGCCTCGCTGGCGGTATGCCCTGGCAGGTGGATTACCTCGAAGGTGTGCTCCCCTGAGTACAAGAACAGGCGCTCGGAGAAGGTGATGGAAGGCTTTCTCAAAAAATACCCCTCCATCAACGACACGCCATCGGGGTCACCAGTTCTCACCCACTCCTTAATCCCATCTGTGGTAAGCGACGAAAGTGCCTCCTTGAAGCCATCGTGAGCAATCACTGTAACCGGGAAAAAGAAATTCCCCGCCACGTGGTCGACATGGGGTTCGGTGTTGATCAGATAGCGTATCTCCCCCTTGCCCTTCATCTGCTCCTTGAACTTCATAACGTCCGAGGGATTTTGCGGGGAGTCGATCATCACAACACCTTCCTTTGTTGTTACAAATCCAGGGTTGCAACCCCGAAAACCGGTCTCCACATAAACATTGGAGCTGACCCGCTGCATTTTATCCTCCCTACATGAACTAGGCCTCAGAATACTGTGCCCCTATCTTCCCTGTCAAGAAAGTCTACTCGTCCAGCACCTTAGAAAAAACATTGTCTCTCTTTTCTCCATTGTCATTGCGAGCGGAGCCAAAGGCGCAGCGAAGCAATCTCCTAGCTCCCCTTCTCCCCGACATTGCTTTGTCGTAGGCGCTCCTCGTAACATGAATTAGGGCAATTCCCTTTCGACCAGGAAGGTGCTAAAATGAACGGGATGACATCGATCGTTCTCGCCGGTGGAAAGAGCATCAGGCTGGGGCGGGAGAAGGCTCTGGAGAAGATCGGGGGCCAACCTCTTATTCAGCAGGTCATTGGTCGGCTCTCCTCGCTGGGAAATGAGATTATCGTGGTTACTTCGCAATTTAACACTCTGCCAGCCTTGGGGGTAAAACAGGTAACCGATATCTATCCAGACAAAGGCCCGCTTGGTGGTATTTATTCAGGGCTTATGGCCGCGCCATGCTTCTACAGCCTTGTCGTTGGGTGTGACATGCCCCTGTTAAACATCGCGCTCCTGCGCCATATTATGGAACTGTCTCCCGGCTTCGATGTTGTCATACCCAGAGTGAATGATAATGTGGAGCCACTTCATGCCGTGTATTCCAAGAACTGCCTCGCAACAATTGAAGCAGCGCTCAAGCGAAATAGACTCCAGATTCAAGGCTTCTTTCACCAGGTGAAGGTAAGGTACGTCGAGGACGCTGAACTCAAGAAGTTCGACCCGGAACACCTGAGTTTTTTCAATATCAACTCCGAATCCGACCTGGAGCGGGCACAGGCACTCCTGGAGAAGGAAAAGGATATTCTAGATATGTAGGAGGCTTGTTTATGACAAAGGTTATGGAAAGAAGCGTAGTCAAGCAGCTAAAGCACATCTTTGAACCGAAGTCTGTAGCGGTTATCGGCGCATCTGGAGATTTGGGCAAGTTCGGGGGACGCGCCTTCTTCCTTCCACTGGAAACAGGTTATCGGGGTCGCCTCTACCCGGTAAACCCGACCCGCAGTGAGGTATTTGGGGTCAAGACCTACCCCAGTGTGCTCGATATCCCCGACGATATTGAACTGGCAATCATCGCCGTACCCGCCCCTATGGTGCTCAACACCATGGAGGAGTGCATCAAGAAGGGGGTCAAAGGGGTGGTGATGATATCAGCCGGATTTGCCGAAATTGGCGAGGAAGGAAAGAAGCTGCAGGACCAGGTAGTGAAGATCGCCCATGACGCCGGCATACGGATGGTCGGGCCCAACAGCAATGGCATATATAGCTCCCGAGTCAGACTCAACCTACTCTACTACAGGTCGCCCCGGCTGGGGTCCATCTCCTTTATCTCCCAGAGCGGCACCCTCGGCGGCTACCTGTTTGAGTGGGCAAACAGCAAGGGCTATGGGTTTAGCAAGTTCGTCAGCAGCGGCAACCAGGCCAGCCTCAATGTATCCGACTACCTTGAATACCTGGGGCAGGACCCCGATACCAGCGTCATAGTCCTCTACATCGAGAGCGTACAGGAGGGGCACAGATTTGTTGAAATTGCCCGCTCGGTGGTGAAAAAGAAGCCTGTCATCGCGTTTAAGGGAGGACGCACCGCCGTCGGCTCTCGCGCAACCCTGTCCCACACCGCATCGCTTGCTGGCTCCGATGAGATCTTTGATGCGGCGTGCCGGCAGGCCGGGGTGATAAGGTGCTACGAGGTGACACACCCCTTCGACCTGGCCGAAGCCCTCGCCCAACAGCCGCTGCCCAAGGGCAAGCGGGTAACCATCGTCGGCAGCGGCGGCCAGTGTGTCGCCACCGCCGATGCCTGCGCCTCCCTGGGTCTGGAGCTTCCCGAGTTTGACGCGGACACCAAACGTCGCCTCATGGAGTTGCTGCCACCCCATGCCCCGGTTCCAACCAACCCGGTGGATACCGCCGCCGGTGGCGACCCCATGACCGGCCCACTGATTGTGGATCTCCTGGCGCAGCTCGACTACATCGACGGCATAATCACCCACGGCCCCATGATCGGCTGGGGGATAACCCCGGAACGGATTACCTCGCTGCTCACCGAGTCGGAGATGGTGACCTCCATCCCGGAGAAATACGGAAAGCCGGTGGTATGCACCGCGGCGGCCAGGCGCCAGGGTCGAGGCGACGTTGGCTACGATCTCTACCGCCACGCGCGTATCCCCATGTATACCACCCCCGAAGAATCGGCAAGGGCAATGTGGGGGCTGATGGAGTACGCCGAGATCCGACGCAAGATGGACCAATCGTAAGGAGCTCGGCAGAGTGATCAGCGTTGAGCAGGCTCTGGACAAGGTCCTCAGTTATCTCCAGACGTTGGATGGCGAGGAGAAGCCCATCATGGACTGTCTGGGGCAGGTGCTTGACGACGATGTCTACTCCCCTATCAATGTCCCTCCGCTGGACAATTCCGCCATGGATGGCTACGCGGTAAAGGCGGAGGACACCCTCGGCGCCAGCAAATCCTCCCCTGTCTACCTCGATGTCATCGGCGAGGTGCGTGCCGGCACCATTGCCGAGCAAGAGGTCGCGCCGGGCAAGGCGTTCCGCATTATGACCGGGGCGCCCCTTCCTAAGGGTGCCGACAGCATAGTGAGATTTGAGTACACCGATGAGGCAACACGTTCCGAGCAATCACTCTCGCAAATTGGTATATTTTGCCAGGTGCCTCAGGGACACGATGTGCGCCTTGCCGGAGAGGACATCGCTCAGGGGCAGTTGGTTTTGCAGAAGGGGACATCTCTTCGCCCTCAGGAGATCGGGGTGCTCGCT
>DAOUVR010000031.1 GCA_030667555.1 Dehalococcoidia bacterium | reverse complement strand
GAGTCCGGAGATGAGTCGCGACATCTGCCTGACCAACAGAGAATTTATATTGCGCTGGATAGATGAATATAGCGAGGAACTGGAGAAATTCCGCCACATGATAAGCGAGGGGAGCGAGGAACTAAAGGAGACCTTCCTTCAAGCAAAGGTGAGGAGAGAAGGTTGGCTGGGAATGGCCCGTTAGATAAGGGTTAGTTATGGAGAAACGGGTAAAGGGGTGCTCCAGCCTGAAGGGCGAAGTCGCACCACCGGGCGACAAGTCCATATCCCACCGTGCTGTCATCCTCAACAGCATAGCTTCGGGCAAAGCGAGGATCGCCAATTTCTCTTCGGGAGATGATTGCCTGGCTATGCTTTCTTGTTTAAGGGCTTTAGGGGTGGAGATCATCAAAGAATCTGGCCTGCTCACCGTATCGGGGGTAGGAAAAGAAGGCTTTGCCGAGCCCGCTGATGTGCTCAATGCGAGAAACAGCGCTACCACCATGCGCCTTCTGGCAGGGCTGCTCGCCGCACAGCCTTTCCTGTCCATAATCACCGGGGATGAATCGCTTCGCTCCCGTCCCATGGCTCGCTTAATCCATCCCCTGCGCACGATGGGGGCGGATATTTGGGGCAGGGGATGCGATTCCCTGGCCCCGCTAGCCATCAAGGGGGGTCAACTCCGGGGCATAGACTACACCTCGCCTGTAGCAAGCGCCCAGCTAAAGTCGGCGATTCTCATCGCCGGCCTCTTCGCCGAAGGGGGTACCACCGTTGAGGAGCCGGCAACCTCTCGTGACCACACGGAGCGCATGCTCGGTGCTATGGGGGCGGACCTCAAGCGCGATGGCTTAAAAATCGCTCTTAATCCTCCTACCTCCCTCTCACCTATCGATATCACCATCCCCGGGGACATAAGCTCCGCCGCATTCTGGCTGGTCGCTGCAGCTATTCATCCCAATGCCCATATCACGGTTACTAAGACAGGAATCAACCCGACGAGAACTGGTATCATCGACGTACTTCTCCAGATGGGAGCAAAGCTCAGGGTAAAGAACGAGCGCATGGAGGGTGGTGAGCCAGTTGCCGACCTGGAAGTGGAATCAAGCGAGTTGGAGGGAACGGAGATTGGAGGATGTATCATCCCCAGGCTTATCGATGAGATCCCACTCATCGCCCTGGCTGGCTCGCTTGCCAGAGGGACGACTACCATTAGAGACGCTGAGGAGCTGAGGGTAAAGGAGAGCGACAGAATCGGGGCTACAGTGAAAGAGCTATCAAAGCTGGGTGCAGATATAGAGGAACTACCTGACGGCATGGTCATTCATGGGGGCAGAGAGCTCAAGGGTGGCGAGTGCCACAGCCATCATGACCACCGTTTGGCCATGACCCTGGGCATTGCCGGTCTCGTGGCCCATGGGGAAACGGTGATTTATGGTGCCGAGGCAGTCGATGTGTCTTATCCTTGCTTCTGGCAGGACCTGGAAAGGCTAACCCAGTAGCGCGAGGCTTTAGCCTCGCTTTAAGCGACCCTAAAGGGTCGCGCTACGAGAATTCGAGGGTTTGACCCACAAGAATACCTGACTAAAATGAAGGGGGTAAAGATGGTCCCCAGACCTTACGTGCTGGGGATTGAAAAAGCATGAAATGACCACAGAGCTTATCCATATCGGTTTTGGCAATATCATAGCAATAAACAGAGTCATTGCCATGGCCCCTCCGAACTCAGCTCCCATCAAGCGTATGGTTCAAGAGGGAAAGAGCAGGGGGATGCTCATTGACATGACCAACGGCAGAAGGACCAAAGCGGTGCTCATTCTGGACAGCGGGCATATTGTGCAAATAGCGCTGTCTACGGAGACCATTGCTGGCAGGCTGACGGCGGGCCGCGGAGGACAGGACTGAAGGAAGGAATGGGGCAGATACTAATGTGGCAAAGCCAGGCATTTGCTTCGTTGATTCCTTATCTGCTGCAGGGCGAGGGCCACTGCTCCGGTTTTAGTGCGCGGGAGGCGAGGTAACAATTGAACGTAGCATTTCAACTTCTCGTTGTTCTCTCTGGCCCGTCTGGAGTGGGCAAGGACGCTGTGCTGGCCGGGTTGAAGAGACTAAGGCGACCATTTCACTATGCGGTAACGACAACCACCCGGTCTCGACGGCAGGGGGAGGAAGATGGGGTAGATTATCACTTTGTCTCGCAAGAGAGGTTTCAAGAGATGATGGAGAGAGGGGAGCTTCTGGAGTGGGCTGAGGTCTATGGCAACTGGTACGGAGTGCCCAGGCAGGACGTGAAGCAGGCATTAGAGCGGGGGCTCGATGTCATGGTGAAAGTGGACGTCCAGGGGGCGGCAACAATCAAAGGTATCGTGCCTCAAGCGCTGCTTATCTTTGTGGCTCCTCCTTCTACGGAGGAACTGCAGGCACGGCTCAGACAGCGCGAAAGCGAAACGACCACCGATCTGAAGCGACGCACAGAGACCGCCGACGAGGAGATGAAACAATTGCCGTTGTTCGACTATGTGGTGGTGAATGATATGGTCGATCAGGCGGTGGCCAAGATCGATGCCATAATAACTGCGGAGAAGTGCCGGGCGAATCCCAGGGTTGTTGAGCTATAGGGAATAATAAGTCTCTTGAAGAAGCAGCGCATCGCCCTCGAGATTGGGGCTTTCGCAGATGACAAGCCCATTTACCCCAAGGTCCTTCAGGGCTTTAAGCAGTTCCACATAGTTTAGGTCCGACTCCTTGAGGTTCAGATGTCTGATCTCGCCCATTTTGCCATATTCGACCCCTGCAATGTGGATATGTATATGGTCCAGGGCCTGCCTCCCCAGCCTTCCCTCCACCAGCTTCAGTAGAGCAACGAATTCCTCATAGGAATTGGACTGTCCTGCTCTGGCATGCAAGTGAGCGAAATCGATGCATGGGGCGACGCCCTCGATCTCAGCACTCAGGTTCAAGATCTCCTCCACAGTGCCGAATTGGCTCTCCTTCCCTGTGGTCTCTGGCCTGAGCAAAACCCGGTTGCCCTCCGCCGCAAGCAGCTTTACCATCTCTTCCAGTGCTTGCTTCACCGTAGCATACACCGCTGAAGGCGGATCGTTGAGGTAGAAGGCGGCGTGGAAAACGACGCCCTCGGCTCCAAGGTGCGAGGCAATGCGAGCGGTCTGAATCAGCCTCTCTTTGCTGGCAATAACCTTCTCTGTGTCATCAGAGTTGAGATTAATGAAGTAGGGGGCATGAGCAGTGAGACTGACTCCCTTGCTCGTTGCGACGTCCCCAACCCGCCGGGCCATCTCTTCACTCATCTTCACCCCGCGTACGAACTGCACCTCCATACAGCCGAGCCCCAGCTCGGCGACCCGCTCGATGCCGATTTCACTGGTGGGCGATCTGGAGCTCAGTGGGATGCCACCGGTGCCGAAAAGGAGTTTTTCGCTCATACCTCCACATTCTAGGCTGTCACCAATTGCCAGGTCAACCATCCAAATTGACAGTGGGTGGGGTCAGTTGTAACCTAGGAGGTGAACGTCCCGTAAAAGATATCGATGAAAGACAAGCAGCCAGAAGAACCCCAACAACCTCTGCCTCTAGAGCAACCCTCACTGGACGTAACGACCTCGGAACAGGCCCGGATCACTACCTTTACCTCGCTACGCAATCGCAACTTCCGCTGGTTAGCGCTGAGTACGCTGTGTTTCTTTGGTGGGCTACAGATGCAGGTAATGGCCCGCGGCTGGCTGGTATATGAGATGACAGGCTCGCCCCTTGCCCTGGGGATGGTGAGCGCTGCATTCGGCGTCCCCCTACTTCTGTTCTCGCTTTATGGGGGAGCTATCGCTGACCGGGTGCCCAAGCGCAACCTTATAATGTTTAGCCAGATTGCCAACGGTTCGTTCACCCTTATCATTGCCGTATTGATAACCACTGGCTACATTGAGCTATGGCATCTCATAGCGGCGGCGGCGGCCAGCGGCGTCACTTTCATCTTCATCGCCCCTGGTCGCATGGCTCTCATACCCGAGCTGGTAGCCCCAAGGGAGTTGCTCAATGCCATCGCCCTCAACTCTTCAGGGACGAATTTGACCAGGGTCATTGCACCGGCCATCGCCGGAGGCCTGATGGCGATTATCGGCATAGCCGGCGTCTATTATCTTGTGGTGTTTTTCTATATCGTGTCGATAGCCTTTGTGTCCCAGCTCCCTGCAGGGGAGGCGGCGGTACAGCGAGTTAAAGTATCGGTATGGGCAGGCATTGCCGAGGGTGTTCGCTACTTACGACACAGCCAGCTTATGACATTGCTTCTTATGATGGCCTTCGTCCCCATCGTTTTTGGTATGCCTTACCACAATCTGATGCCGGTATTTGCCGTTGACGTCCTTGGAGTTGGTGAGACAGGGTTGGGATTGCTCATGAGTATGACCGGAATAGGGGCCTTGATGGGCTCCCTAGGCGTCGCCTCACTGGGCGATTTCAAGAGGAAGGGCCTGCTTCTGCTTGCCCTGGGGCTGGTTTTTGGCATAGCCCTGGCCGTCTTCGGAATATCTCACATCTACGCTCTATCCCTGTGCATCCTCATCGTGGTAGGCCTGGCCAACGCCGGTTACATGACGGTTAATAACACCATGATCCAGAGCAGTGTGCCTCATGAGATGAGGGGGCGGATTATGGCCATTTTCATGGTCACCTTCGCCCTGATGCCGCTGGGCACCTTGCCAATAGGCGCGGTAGCTGAAGCTGTGGGGCCGACGTTCGCCATAACCGGAGGCGCCCTCATAGTTCTCCTCTTCATCATGGCGATAGCTATCGTTCGCCCCAGCGTGAGGCGCTTGGAGTAACTGGTGCGTCATTGACAGTGGTATAAATGGGGGGTATTCTGCCCTAGTAGACGATGGATGATTTCGACAGGCGTGCCCCCTTACCCCCATCCGATCAGGAGACGATTAGCCCCACCGAGCCTCGAATCACCACCTTCACCTCTCTAAAAAATCGCAACTTTCTGTGGTACTGGCTGGCTGTGATAGCCGGCTTTGCCGGGCTGCAGATGAACATCGTGGCTCGTGGCTGGCTAGTATGGGAGATGACCGGCTCGGCCTTCAAGCTGGGAATGGTGGCCTTTGCCTTCGGGCTGCCCGTGCTCCTGTTTTCTCTCCTAGGTGGTGCCATTGCCGACCGGGTCCGCAAGGAGAGACTGCTCGTCATCACCCAGGTTGGCCATGCGTTGGTCACTCTAATTGTCGCAATTCTGGCAACGACGGGGCAGATCCAGTTCTGGCATCTGGTGGCGGCTGGAGCGGCTACCGGCTTCCTATTCGTTTTCGATGGCCCAGCGCGCATGGCTATCATCCCCGAACTGGTACCGATGAGGCAGTTGCTAAACGCTATCTCGTTAAACTCCTCGGGTATGAACATGACGCGTGTGGTTGCTCCGACTATAGCCGGCGCCCTCCTGGTGATAATTGGCACAGCGGGCGTTTTCTATATCGTGGCGGCGCTCTATATGGCAGCGGCCGCAGCCTTATGGATGATGTCACTTCCCCGCCGAGTGGTGGAACCAGAAGCCGCCCTGCCGAGGGCAACTGCCAGTGGCGGAAGCCGCTGGGGTGGGCTGGCGAGGGCAATCGGGGCGGACTTAGTGGAAGGGCTTAGTTACCTGCGGCATAGCCCCCTCATCATCTCGTTGCTCACCATGGCCTTCGTCCCTCTTGTCTTTGGCCTTCCCTACCTCAATCTCCTGCCGGTGTTCGCCGACGAAGTCCTCGGTGTGGGAAAATTTGGCTTCGGCACCCTTATAGCTATGGCTGGTGTGGGTTCCCTGATTGCTTCACTGTGCCTCGCCTCTTTGGGCGATTTCAGAAGAAAGGGAGCACTGCTCTTTGTTTTAGCCTTGGCTTTTGGCCTGAGTCTGGTCATCTTTGGCTTATCTCACTCATATGCCCTCTCCATGGTAATTCTAGCAGTGGTGGGGGCTGGCGGCACAGGCTACATGACACTAAATAATACCTTGATACAGAGCAATGTGCCCAAATGGGTGCTGGGCAGGGTGATGAGTATATTTATGATTACCTTCGCCCTGATGCCCTTGGGCACCCTGCCCATAGGGGCGCTCGCTGATGCAATAGGGGTGTCGCCGGCGGTAACCGCCGGCGCCGGCATCGTTGTCATCTTTGTCCTGGCAATGGCGGTGGTGCAACCCCGCCTGAGACGATTGGAGTAACTGGTTCCTTCTTGACAGTGGAATAAAGGGGACAGTATTCTGCCACAGAAAACATGGAAGATTTCGAAAGGCGTGTCCCCTTAGCAGAGTCCGATCCAGGTCAGATTGTACCAACCGGGCCTCGCATTACCACATTCACCTCACTCAGAAATCGTAACTACCGCTGGTTCTGGCTGTCGATGCTGCTCTCCTTTTCTGGACTCATGATGCAGAACCTGGCACGGGGCTGGCTGGTGTATGAACTGACAAGCTCCCCCTTTGCCCTGGGGATGGTGAGCGCTGCGTGGGGGGTGCCGATGCTCCTCCTCGCAATCTATGGCGGGGCGGTGACCGACAGGGTCAATAAGCGCAACCTGCTCATCATCACCCAGATCGCCCAGGGCATTATCACCGCAATTATCGCAATACTCATATTGACCGGGGCAATCGCCGTATGGCACCTCATGGTCGCCGCTGCATTCACCGGTGTTACTTTTGCCTTCAACGCACCTGGACGTCAGGCCATCATCCCTGAACTGGTGCCCGGAAAAGAGTTGATGAATGCTATCGCCCTCAACTCAATGGGGGTAAACCTGATGCGAATTGGTGCCCCTGCTCTGGCCGGCGTCTTGATTGCTGTGATCGGGGTATCGGGTGTCTACTTTATTTCAGTGGGTCTTTATGCCGCAGCGGTGGCAGCGCTATATATGGTTTCTTTCCCAGGAAGGGTTGGGGAAAGAGCTACTACCTCGGTGACGGCGGACGTATTGGAAGGACTTAAATACATTAGACGCAGTCCAGTCATTCTTTCCCTGTTGGTACTGGCGTTCGTTTCCGTCCTTATTGCCATGCCTTATATGCACCTGATGCCTGCTTTCGTCGTTGATGTCCTGGATGCCGGCGCTCCAGGGCTGGGATGGCTCTCAGCGGCCGGTGGGACGGGTGCGCTTGCAGGCGCCCTGGGCATCGCTTCTCTAGGCGATTTCAGGAAAAAGGGGCGACTAATGCTGGGAATCGCTTTTGGGTTTGGTGTAGTATTGTCTTTGTTCGCGCTATCGAAGTCCCTACCAGTTGCGCTGGTGCTGATTTTCGGCGTTGGCTTGGCAAATAATGGATATTTGGTGGTAAACAACACGCTAATTCAAACCAGTGTAGCCAATTGGGTGCGGGGGAGGGTAATGAGCATCTACGCGATGACCTTCGCCCTGCCCCTTTTAGGAGCACTGGTCGTGGGCGCGATAGCTGAAAAGATAGGAGTCCCCATGGTGATAGCGGGCTGTGGCATAATCGTCGCCCTGTTCGTTCTAGCGTTGGTCATCTTTTACCCTCGCCTAAGGCGGTTGGAATAAGAGAAGGAGGCATCGCAATGCTACAAAAGGTCTCTCTTGGCGTGAAGGATATCGATAAGTATCGCATGCTTGTCAGCAGTGAGCTGATGGACGAGCTTCAGCTAGTCAAGTCCTTGATAGATGGATAGGCAAGCACCCTCATTCGAAATCTTCCTCCTCTTCAACCTGGGTTCCCTGCCCGAGGTAAGGGACCAAGGCCTCTATCCTTTCCTTCCTTCTCCTCCTCGTAGGGGGGAGCGAATCAATGGTCAGCCTTAACTGCGAGAGCCCCTTCTCACCCCCTCCGCCCAATTTCACCACCACCCCCACAATACCTGCTTCCCGGAAATCCTCGAGGGCCTCTTTGGGTGTATCGAGAGGTGCTAGCGCAAGTAGAGGTTTGTGCACCAGGTTCGCCACATGCTGGCAAACCATCAGCCGATGCACCGAGAGCTCACTATCGCCGCCGATAAGCACAGCGTCTATCGACAGTTTGTCAATAGCCCTTATCATGCCATCACCTAGAGAGGCCTCTACCTCCACGATCTTGCCTAGCTCATCATCTCCAAGCAACGCTAACGGCGCTGTGGCTGGATTGAAAACCAAAAAATCGCATCCCATCTCCTTGAAGTGGGTGAGTTCCTTCTCAGTCCCCTTTTCAAGGGATGCCCCCCAGGGGACCTGTCCCAGGGCAGCTAGTACCTGACTATCTGCCTCCTTCACCAGCCAGGCATCAGCGTTTCCGTTGCCGCCGGCGGCAGCACTGGCGTCCCCTTCAGGGAGGACGGCGATAAGCACCATGGGAGAACTTTTCTGTGAGGACGCAGTCGCCGCTCCTTTGAAACCCAGAGGCTGGGTAGAGCCTCGAGAGATTTGATGCAGCTTCTCCACAAGTTTGCTCACTGTTCCTCCTTACAGATACATCCGGCGGTCGGATTCGAGCCGACGACCGGGGGCTTACCAAACCGCTTACTGGCAAACCCTTCGGGTTCTTCCTTGAGATCTTATCCCATTCTACAGCTTCTGGTTGACATCTTCAATCTCCTTATGCTTTCTCTTTGGCCATTGCTGAAATGCAAAGGCTATTAGCCCAAGATTGTCCTATTGAGTCACAAGAGAGAAGGGGACGTCCTGCTAGCGTATTGGACGAGTGCACAGGGGGTTGACAGTCGGACGAGTGCACGGGGGTTGACAGGATGCTGATAGCTGTGGTATAATCCGTTTTTGTTAGATTAGTAGTTTCTCAGGTAGAGATAACAACAATTAACAAGCTGCAAGCCAACTATTGGCTCGAACGGTAGCCATATTAAATAGTGATCCAGCGTTAGTCGCTAGATCCCATCAAAGTGCCTTGAGCACTCATCAAAAGAGGTTCTAGCTCGTTTTTCTCAAGCGGGGGCAAGGAAGCGGAGCCTGGATATGGTTGCTTGGGTTCCGTGGAGCCATTAGCAAAACCGACCGCAGGGTCGGTTTTTATTATTTTTGGAGGTGTAACTGAGCAAGTAGGTTTTATTTGAAAATAAAATGACCCCGCGTGAGGTGGTGACTCACCGGGGCCGTGGCATCAGGCGCACGCAGCACCCGTATACATTTCTAACATAACATAAAGCCGACTGTATGTCAAGTTAGCCAGCCGTGTTGCGTGGTGTGATGCATAGCTGGCTTTTATTATGGCTGTCTCGATCTCGGTGAAATAGCCTCAAGTGGCTTGGATGAGGGAGAGACATTAACGGGGAATGTGATAGCAAAATGAAGAAAGGTTTGATGTACTCTTTGGCAGTGGCGACAGCGCTGATAGTATCTCTAGCGCTGGTTCTGGCGCCTGTAGCGGGTCCGGTGAAGGCGGCGGGTGAGAGCTTGCAGGTCTGGCTCGACGATAATGGATACACTATAGATGTAACAACTGACGAGCTTGGTAAGGAGACGTTTGACAGTGGTATTTATCTGGTTACTATCCTGGACGGGGAACATGGCTACATAAATCCCACAGGATGGTATACAGCCGGTGAT
>DAOUVR010000004.1 GCA_030667555.1 Dehalococcoidia bacterium | reverse complement strand
AAGAATACACTTGAATGGTACTGAAAATTGTCTTTAAACAAGATGACTTATAGTTGCCCGTATCATCGGTTGGCATATTTTAATCACCTCTCTTTAAATGAAAAGTTATCTAGTGATATATATTAATTTTACATTAGTCGATATTATAACATATGTTATTAAAATATTCTGCTAAAATTTTACCGATGAGCACCTTGGTATAATACTAACAGACTCTTCCCAACTCGGCCAATCGTACGTGCAAGAAATCAGACAACCCGATGTTTGTTCAGTGGTAGTTATTATAATGACCAAACAAGTTTTAAGACCAGAGGGCGGAGTTAGGCTGCATTATTAGCCTAACGGCACCCAGGAGTCGGTTCAGCAAGTAGAGAAATCCCCTTGCCGTGCCTATACTCATATGCCCCCCTTTATACGATTCGCTATATTGTTGCCTTCGGCCTGTTCTCAGTCGAATCTCTGAGAAGCACCAGAAAGGTTGTGGCTTGTTAGCAACTTGATATAGATGTATGATTCACCTAACCAAAAGGACTGCTATTAAGTTAAGGACGTTCTACCAGAGAGAAGAAAATTGACATATCACGAAGATGCACATTAGTTTCTCGTTATTTTCGCAAATGCCATTTATGAAAGGTTTTCATCCGTGCTGCTTGGCCAGCCTGAAGATCAACTCAAGACACCCACAGAGAACTTGGTCAAATCTCTTGGTAGACAGTCAGGCCATACTATTCAAATAGTCACAGAAGCTACCGCAGAGAATATCGGACGTCCCGATATGGCAGTAGCCGTAGATGGAGCGTTGGTAGGCCATATTGAATTAAAAAAGCCCGGTACGGGTGCTGACCCAACTAGGTTTACTGGTCATAATGCTCAGCAATGGCGTAAATTCCAGGAGCTCCCTAACCTCATTTACACAGATGGAAATGCTTGGGCACTCTATCGGAGTGGGCTACGCGTCGGTAATGTTGTTGGAATCGGCGACATCGACCAGCGCGGGGCGCGTGCTCTCAACGAAGAAGCAGTACCTGCTTTTTTAACGGTCATCAGAGAATTCATTACATGGGAGCCTATAACACCTACTTCTCCCCGAATTTTGGCTGAGTTATTAGCGCCTCTCTGCCGTTTTCTTCGTGACGATGTCCTTCAAGCTGTGGGAAGAACCGATTCGGCACTGGCACAACTGGCACACGACTGGCGAGCCACCTTGTTTCCGGACGCTACGGACGAGGCGTTTGCCGATGCATATGCACAAACACTTACTTATTCACTACTCCTTGCTCGATTTGACGGGGCCACTGACTTGCGGCCCAATTTTGCTGCTACTACCCTAAATTCTAAACACAAGTTGCTCGGCCACGTCTTAACCCTATTGACGGATCCTCAAACTCGAGAAGATATTGGAACCGGTGTCGATATTTTAGTTAGGGTTATCAGCGCTGTTGATCCTACAAGACTTATGGAGAGGAACCCTGATCCATGGCTATATTTCTACGAAGATTTCCTCGCAGCCTATGATCCCAGGATGCGAGAAGAGAGGGGTGTATATTATACGCCAGTTCAAGTCGTTCGCTGTCAGACTCGTCTTGTAGCCGAGTTGCTAAAGGAACGTTTTGGCAAGCCCCTGGCCTATGCCGATGATGAAGTCGTTTTCCTTGACCCCGCAGCAGGTACAGGCACGTATCCCATAGCAGTTATCACGGAAGCCGTAGATCGAGTGCGTGACCGATACGGAACGGGCGCCGTACCACAGCGTGCTACCATGCTAGCGAAGAATGTACACGCCTTCGAGTTGCTGGTCGGACCATACGCTGTCGCTCATCTGCGGGTTACACAGAAACTGCAGGAGGCCGGTGCAGTGCTTCCTGACGACGGTGTGCACGTCTACCTCACAGACACGCTTGAATCGCCTGACGCCGCCCCATCCGGCCGTTTGTCGCTACCGCTACGCCCTTTGGTAGACGAACATCGGCGAGCTGGAACGGTGAAGAAGGAGACCCGTGTTCTGGTGTGCATGGGTAATCCGCCCTACAACCGACAGGCTTTTGATGCGAGTGAAGGCACGGATGATCCGGAGGCACGGCTCGAACGGCTTCTAGGTGATTTCATCCGCCTGGCTCGCGGCCAGACAATGTTCAGCCATATCGCTAGCCTGTATAACACATACATCTATTTCTGGCGGTGGGCACTGTGGAAGGTGTTCGAAACCACCAGCGGCCCCGGCATCGTCTCTTTCATCACCGCATCCAGTTACCTGAAAGGCCCCGGATTCCTCGGGATGCGGGAGGTGATGCGTCATGTATTCGATGAGCTTTGGATTATTGATCTTGAAGGAGGGAGCTTGGGTGCACGTAAGACGGAGAACGTCTTTGCCATCCAGACGCCGGTCGCTATTGCGATTGGTGTGCGCTATGGAAGACCCAATCCTGATACACCCGCTAATGTACGGTACGTCAAAGTAACCGGGAGTCGTGAAGATAAATTGGCCTGCCTTGACTCTGTTCAATCTTTCGCTGATATGGATTGGCAAGATTGCCTGACTGACTGGACAGCGCCTTTTATTCCCACTGAAGTAAGTGCATTTTCAACGTGGCCTTTGCTTATTGACTTGTTTCCATGGCAAACACCGGGAGTTAAAGCTGGACGAACGTGGCCCATTTCCACCACTGTGAATGAGGCACAAAGGAGTTGGCAATCACTTGCAGCAAGTTCACCAAACGAAAGATCTCGCCTATTTCCAGACCGGAGATTTGGCCGCAGGACAACCACAGATATATCATCAACCACTCCACCACCAGCTTCTCAAGAGCGAATAGTAGAGATTACAGAACGAAGTCCTGAGCCACCGATAATTCGATATGCATACCGTTCTTTCTTTCGTCACTGGTTACTTGCGGATCCTAGGATAATAGATCTACCACGTCCACCTCTATGGCATGTACACTCAGAAGAGCAGTTGTATTTGGTGAGTAATCTAACAGGTACTCTAGGTAAGGGCCCGGCAGCTGTAGTTTCAAATAAAATACCAGATATGCATCATTTCAGAGGCTCTTTTGGTGGAAAAGATGTAATCCCTCTTTGGCGTGATGCCGCAGGGACAGAAGCAAACATCACCGAGGGACTGCTGGATTTTCTGGTAAATGTCTACGGTGGACAAGTATCACCAGAAGACTTTGCTGCCTATTGCTATGCCATATTAACCGGACCGGATTATACTAACCGCTTTAATGATGACCTTACAACATCCTCCCCTCGTATTCCCATTACTACGGATAAGGACATTTTTCGGCAGGGAGTTAAACTAGGTAGGAAGCTTATCTGGCTACATACCTATGGAGAACGCTTAATACCCGAAGAGGTACGACGAGGTACCGTGCCGAATGGCCGCGCTCGGGCTGTGCGACCAGTACCCGGCACCTCCGAGGGCTACCCGAATGACTTCCAGTGGGATGAAGCTACGCAGACCTTGCACGTTGGTCAGGGTACATTTGCTCCTGTTTCGAAAGCGGTGTGGGAATTCGAAGTATCTGGTTTCAATCCTGTACGTTCTTGGCTCGGCTACCGCAAGCGGGAACCAGCAGGCAGGAGATCCTCACCGCTGGACGAAATACGCCCCGGCACATGGCCAGCAGAATTCAACGAGGAATTATTGGAGCTACTCTGGGTTCTTGAGCACACAGTTGATCTTTTCCCCGACTTGAATTCGTTCCTGGAAAACGTTATCGAATGTGAAATTATCCCAGCTGAGAATCTACCGCTGCCTAACGAAGAACAACGGACAGCACCGGAGATACCTAGGGGTAACACAATGACCCCATCTGAACAAATATCTTTCGATGAGGTAGATATCTACTAGCCATCAACTTGGTAAATAGAGAGAGGGGAGTGATGAAGCTCCCCTCTTGATTTTGACGTTCGCGTTGACGTTGACGTCCCGTCACAGCGGGTCACAACCCACCACACCGATCGTGATTTCGGAGGTCGGGGAACTGTGCCAGACGATATGGGACACCATGGGACGGCACTTCGGGCTCGAGATTGCGAAACCGCTGCTCTACCTCTGAGCTACGCTGGCATTTGGGGTCAGCCAAGATTATACTTGAGAAGCGGCGAAATCATGGAAACACCTGACTCCATTGACATCAATGGTGAAAACACCATAATCTGACCTGGAGCCGATACCTGGAAAAAGGAGAGGTCAATCCCTTGCCAGAGATTCAAGATGGGAGGTATAGACGTGGGTAGTAAAGGAAGGAAAAATGTGAAGAAACCCAAGAAGCAGGTACTGGAGAAGAAAGCGCAGAAGGCAGAAAAAGAGAAGAGATAGACGTCTCTATGATGGGGTCCAGTAGCGCTCGGACCCATGCATAATGGCAGCCCTTGTCTATTTTGTTCAACCGATTGACTACGCCACCCTGACTGAAAGGCATGTGCTGGTTTCCTGCCCGTTCGCGGTGAGCCTTACCCTGCTACCCGTCACCATCACAACGAATGATTGCCACGGGAATAGCGGGGCCTAACACAGACCGCGGTGTATCTCTCCAGCTTGGCTGGGCTTCTCCGCCGAAATGCGCTCGTCCGGCTGGGCAGTGAGTTTCTTCCGCAGTGGCGTCCCCGGTAAGGTTCCCCGGTCGTTCTCGCCTGAGGATGGCGTCTTTCATCCTGCGAGGCAGTGGGTCCATCCCCGAGAAGCCACCGGGAGCAGGGTTCCAGCCATCTTCTCTACCTGGGTACCGGGCTTTCACGCGTCGCCAGTCGTGCCTGGCCGGCCCCTCTGGCCGGCTTTAGCGATATCATACTATGACACTCTTGCCGGGATCCCACCGCTAAACGCACCACAAATGCGCGTCGATGTCGACTACGTGCCGCCAAGAGGCACGCTACGACTGTCAATGTACTCGCAACGGTGGTTGTCAAATAGATATGGGGGTGGCCAGTTCTGCCAGCGAATCATACGAGCTTGTTTTGGAGTTCTGCTTGTTTGCCATGGTCACTTTTGCCATAATCAATTGCTGAACGTGAACCAACTTTCCAGGGAGGTGTCGTGAAAACCGTTCTCGTAGGACTGGACACAGATGAACTGGGTGCGCTAGTGAAGGAGGAAGGCGAGCCACCTTACCGTGGTAGCCAGCTTTCCCAGTGGATTTATCGACATGGGGTTCACACGTTTGATGACATGACCAACCTTCCAGCCAGGCTTCGGACAAGGCTGGCGCAGAAATATGAGGTTGGTCGATCTAAGATCGTAGCTACGCAGCACAGCCGTGACGGGGCCACGAAGTTGTTGCTCGAAATGCATGATGGTGCGAGGATAGAAACTGTGGGTTTGCCCTACGCAGATCGGTTTAGCTGCTGCCTGTCGACACAGGCGGGATGCTCAATTGGTTGCGCCTTTTGTGCTTCTGGTCTGGGTGGGTTTGTTCGTAACCTCATGCCAGGAGAGATCGTAGATCAGGCGTTGACGGTGCAAGAAACACTGCAATCCGGGACTATACTGATTGACAACCGTAGTCATCGGGTCGACCATGTTGCCATCATGGGCATGGGCGAACCACTTCTGAACTATGTATCAACCGTCAAGGCAATACACCTTCTAAACAAAGAGTTGGGCATCGGCATGAGGAATATCACGGTTAGTACCGTTGGCCTTCCTCCTGGCATTCTGAGACTAGCTCAGGAGAAACTGCAGATAACACTCGCAGTATCACTCCATGCCCCTACCGACAGACTGCGGCGGCAGCTCGTACCTGGCATGACCAGGTGGAGTGTCGCCGAAATTGTAGACGCCAGCCGGGAATATGTGCGCCATACCAGTCGGCGGGTTACATTCGAGTATTGTATGCTCGATGGAGTAAACGATGGTGAAGTAGAGGCCCGTGAGTTAGCAAGGCTACTTAATGGTTTGAACTGCCATGTTAACTTGATTCCATACAACCCTGTATCCGGCCTGCCATTTCGTGCTCCTTCACGGGCACGGCTACGAGTCTTCCGTGAGATCTTACGTGGAGCAGGCATCCAGACAACGCAGCGGGTTCGGAGGGGAGTCGACATTGACGCTGCCTGTGGACAGCTGCGGCGACAGATGAAGAAGGTTCGCAAGTAGAAAACTACAGTTGGCCCGTGACTATCGAGGCGATGACAGTCTTGAAAAGAAAAGCGACAAGTCAACTTGTTGGTGGTGTCTTCAATCCATGAATAGCAGTCACGCGCTATGTCTGGACGCTTGAGCCCCATGCTTGTCGCCGGGCTGTTTTCAGAGAGAACGTTGTCGCGCAGATGCTGTTCGTGGATGGGCAACAGAAGGGTGAGCACAACGTCCGTGAGCAGATCCTTAGCGGCACTTCGGGCTCGAGATTACGAAACCGCTGCTCTACCTCTGAGCTACGCTGGCCCTTTTTGAATTTTCGCGCACTATTCTATCACAAAATACCCTACAGATTGCCTTTCCTACCTACGTCTCGGGACCTATGGCAGCTTTCACCGACAATATGGCAATTCATCGCCTATCAAGTCGAGTTCTTGTGCCAAACGCTATTTGTTTTCTTATGTTATAATTCGTTCACCATATCGGGAGGAAGAGATCGATAGCGAGCGCCTGCGTCAGATACTTTCAAAGGTTAAGTCCGGGGAAGTGGTCGTTGATGATGCCGTGGCCCAGCTCATCGACCTACCCTATGAGGAGATGGGTTTCGCCAAAATTGACCATCATCGGGAATTGCGATGTGGTTTCCCTGAGGTGGTTTTTGGTCCAGGGAAAACGGCGGAGCAGGTCGCCGCTATTGTCCAAAAACTCGCCTCCACCTCCGATCGGGTGCTGGTGACCAAGGTCGAGCAAGATTGCTTTGATGCGGTACGCCAGCTTGTTCCTGAGGCGTCATACCATCCCGTCGCTCGGGTGATCGCCATAGATAGGGCAAAAGAGGCGCCTTCGCGCCCAGGGGTCATGGTAGTATGCGGAGGTACTGCGGACATACCAATCGCTGAAGAGGCGGCGGTCACAGCGGAGGTAATGGGAAATGTGGTGGAGCGCTCCTACGATGTTGGCGTAGCCGGCGTTCATCGGCTTCTCAGTCATCTGCCCAAGCTTCGCCAGGCAAAAGTAGTGGTAGTGGTAGCCGGAATGGAGGGGGCACTCCCCAGCGTGGTCGGCGGGCTGGTGGCGGCGCCTGTGATTGCGGTGCCTACCAGTGTCGGCTATGGAGCGAGCTTCGGCGGGCTCACTGCGCTGCTGGCTATGCTAAATAGCTGTGCCGCCGGGGTATCGGTAGTGAACATCGATAATGGTTTCGGGGCAGGCTATCTCGCTGCCTTGATTAACCGCTAATCCTAGTCATGGTTCAGTAATTCCGAGTCCTGTTGTAAGGTCTCGGTCTCCTGAGCCGCCTCCTCAGGGGCTAGTGATTCCGGGGTCTCGGTCTCCTGAGCCACCTCCTCAGGGGCTATTGATTCCGGGGTCTCAATCTCCTGAGTAGTTTCACCTTCAGCGGATGTCGAATCTGGGACCTGTTGCACAACGTCGGTCTCCTGAGCAGCTTCAGCTTCAGCGGATGTCGATTCTGGGGTCTGTTGTAAGGTCTCGGCCTCCTGAGCCGCCTCCTCAGGGGCTTGTGATTCCGGGGTCTGCGGCAGGGTCTCGATCTCCTGAGTAGTTTCACCTTCAGCGGATGTCGATTCCGGGACCTGTTGCACAACGTCGGTCTCCTGAGCAGTTTCACCTTCAAGGGACACCGAATCTGGGACCTGTTGCACAACGTCGGTCTCCTGAGCAGCTTCAATGGCCAGGGATTCCAGCATCTCGGGCAGGGCCTCCACCTCCAGCGGAGCCTCAGCTTCCGGGAGAAGATGACAGTATGCCGGGATCAATTTTCCGATAATCACGTTCTCTTTCAGCCCCCGCAGCCTATCCGTCTTTCCTGCCAATGCTGCCTCGGTAAGCACCCTGGTGGTCTCCTGGAAGGAGGCTGCCGAGAGAAAACTATCGGTATTCAGCGAGGCTTTAGTAATGCCGAGGAGTACAGGTTGGGCTGTTGCCGGATCCCCTCCCTCTGCCAGGACCTTGGCATTGATGTCATCGTAGACATAGCGGTCGATTAACTCTTCTGGTAGTAGCTCGGTGTCACCGGGGGAATCGATGCGAACCTTACGCAGCATCTGGCGAACAATAACCTCGATATGCTTGTTATTTATATTTACTCCCTGAGAACGATAAACCTTTTGCACTTCTTCCAACAGGTATTCCTGGACCGCCTCCTTTCCCATGATACGCAGAAGGTCCTGGGGGTCTACCTGTCCCCCCGTGATTTGTTGACCGGCCCTAACCCAGGCATCGTTTTCCACGGTGATGTGGGATGAGGGGGGGACGGAGTATTCCCGTTCCTCCTTCTCTTCATACCAGATGGATATTTGCTCCTCCTCCACACTCACCACACCAGCTACCCTTGCGATGAGAGAGTTGGACTCTGATGCCACAGTAACCTCGGTTTCAGTTGGTGCCGCAAGCTCTGCCAGTATCTCTCCTATGTCTACCAATTGACCACTTTCGACACAAGACTGCCATTGCGGAAGTAGTGGGTATTCATCGGAATAAAACTGAGAGTTTGAGACCTTAATTCGACGCTCTTCCTCGTTATCGACAACCTCCACCTGGCCATCGAGCTCAGAAATTACCGCATGGAGCTTTGGTGAGCGAGCCTCGAAAATCTCCTCTACACGAGGAAGTCCACTGGTGATGTCCACTCCGGCGACCCCTCCAGTATGGAAAGTGCGCAGGGTTAGCTGGGTTCCTGGCTCACCGATGCTTTGAGCGGCAATGATGCCCACCGCTTCTCCTATGTTGACCAGGTGTCCTCGCGCAAGGCTCCACCCGTAGCAGCGCTGGCAAACTCCACGTCTTGATTGACAAGTTAAAGGCGACCTGACATAAACCCTGGTAATCCCTGCTGATACGATTTCCTCAACCTTCTCCTCTTCGATCTCCTCGTTTCTTTCCACGATGGTCTCACCAGTGTCTGGATGCACTACTTTCACTGCGGCAAATCGCCCCAATATGCGTTGCGTAAGAGGCGGCGATATGCTTCCCTCTGCTGCTTCATGGACCCAAATTCCAGCGGTGGTACCGCAATCCTCATCAACGGTGATAACTTCCTGGGCCACATCGACAAGCCGCCTGGTGAGATAGCCGCTGCCCGATGTTCTGAGCGCCGTATCCGCCAGCCCCTTTCTGGCGCCATGGGTGGATATGAAGTACTCGTGCACCGAGAGCCCTTCTCGGAAGCTCGACTTTATGGGGAGCTCGATGATCATCCCTGATGGGTCGGTCATCAAGCCTCGCATTCCTGCCATTTGCCTAATCTGTGCAATGTTCCCCTTGGCGCCGGAGATTGTCATGAGATAGACTGGCCCATAGCGATCAAGAGAATCGGCCAGGGCATCGGAGACCTTATCTGTAGTTGCCATCCAGGTGGCTACGGTACTATTGTAGCGTTCTTCTTCGGTGATAAGTCCCTGTTGAAATTGCTTTTCTATCTCAGCAACCCTTGCCTCTCCCTCTTCTAAGAGTTTCCCCTTGGACTCAGGAGCCTCGATATCGTTCATGGCAATGGTGGTTCCTGACTTGGTGGCATATTGAAACCCTAATCTTTTAATATTGTCAGTCACCTCAGCAGCTTTTTCACTCCCAGACAGCTTGTAGCACTTAGCGATCACCTGCTTCAGGGACTGTTTATCCATCACGTTATTGATGAAGCGGAGTTCCTCAGGAAGCACTTCATTAAAGATGAGGCGACCAACAGTGGTTTTCATTCGCTCCCCATCCCCCCCAATTCTGAGTTCGAACTCCGCATGGATATCTATGACTCCAAGCTCGTGGGCTAGAATGGCCTCCTCGGTGCTATTGAAGATCATTCCCTCACCTTTTACTCCTGGCTTGAGAAGGGTGAGGTAGTAGCAGCCCAGTACCATATCCAGTGTAGGCGCCACTACTGGCTCGCCGGAAGCTGGCAGGAGCATGTTATGGGTTGAGAGCATTATCTCCCTAGCTTCCCTCACTGCATCATGGGAAAGGGGCGCATGGACTGCCATTTGGTCGCCATCGAAGTCAGCATTGAAGGCGGCACAAACCAATGGGTGGATCTGGATGGCGCTGCCATCTATAAGAACGGGCTCAAAAGCCTGAATACCAAGACGGTGAAGGGTGGGGGCACGGTTCAACAGCACTGGCCTTCCCTTGGATACCACCTCTAAAGCATCCCACACCTCGGGCCTCTCCCGTTCTACCAGCCTTTTGGCACTTTTAATGTTATGGGCATAGCCTTGGATGATGAGGCGATGCATCACGAAGGGTTTGAAAAGCTCAAGGGCCATCTTCTTGGGGAGACCGCACTGGTGCAACTTGAGTTCGGGGCCAACTACGATCACCGAGCGCCCGCTGTAATCCACCCTTTTGCCCAGCAGGTTCTGGCGGAATCGTCCCTGTTTACCTCGGAGCATATCTGATAGCGACTTCAGTTTGTGGTTTCTCGAAGTGGTGATAGGGCGTCCCCTCCTACCATTGTCGATGAGGGCGTCCACTGATTCCTGAAGCATCCTCTTCTCATTGCGAATAATGATCCCAGGGGCACCAAGCTCCAGTAAGCGTCGCAGCCTGTTATTGCGATTGATTACCCGCCGGTACAGGTCATTGAGGTCTGAGGTGGCAAATCTCCCCCCATCTAACTGAACCATAGGACGAAGTTCCGGAGGCAAGATAGGCAGCACAGTCAATATCATCCACTCCGGCTTATTGCTGCTCCTCCTCAGCGCCTCGACCACCTTAAGCTTTTTGATAGCCTTCTTTCTTCGCTGTCCGGTGCTGGAATAGATCTCTTTGTACAGCGTTTCGCGAAGCTTCTCCAAATCGAGATTAGTGAGGATATCCAGGATTGCCTCAGCCCCCATACCCGCTCGAAACACATCGCCATACTTATCCTTAAGCTCATGATACCTGCTCGGGGAGAGCAGGGTGAAGCGACAAAGCTCTTCCAGTTCGTCGATCCCGGTGCTAAGCTCCTCTAGCAATTGCTTCTGCTCTCCACTAGCCCCTTGGTGAAGTTGGTTTATTTCCTCTATCGCCTGATTTCGCAATTGCTTGATCTTATCGTCGGTTTTGGCATCTATCTCTTGAACAGCGCTGGTAAAACTGCCTTCGCTCTCATCGATCTTTTGTTGTGCTACCTCTCCAAGAAGCTCAATGTGAGAATGAGTGACCTCCGTGCCTTTGGACACAATGGTGAGGTCACCAAAGGTGATTGTCCCTGACGCCTTCCTGTTCATCCCCTTTTCCAGCTTCTTCTGGAGAGAATCTCTCAGGCTCAGTATCAGGTCAATTGCGCTAGTGTGCTCCTCTTCAATGGGCTCCCTTTCATCGCGCCTAATAGACTCAAGCTTGGCAATCTCTTCTTCGAGTCGGCTTTTGATATCCTCCACCCTGTCGCGTGTCAATTCCTCTCGGTTGGCGACCTGTTGGAGGATATCCTCCCGCACCCGTTTTATCGCTTCACTTCTCGCTGCTTCATCCACGTTAGTGACTATGCAATGAGCGAAGTAAATCACACGCTCCAAATTGCGTGGAGAGATATCGAGAAGAAGGCCTATCCTGCTAGGGGTTCCTCTTACAAACCAGATATGACTCACTGGGGCGGCGAGGTCAATATGGCCCATCCTCTCACGGCGTACCTTGGCTCGCGCTACCTCCACTCCGCATTTATCGCAGATAATGCCCCGGTAACGCACCTTCTTGTACTTGCCGCAGTAGCACTCAAAGTCCTTTGTTGGGCCAAAGATGCGCTCACAGAAAAGCCCATCCTTCTCTGGCTTCAGAGTACGATAATTGATAGTCTCGGGCTTGGTCACCTCACCCCATGACCAACTCCTGATTTGTTCTGGCGAGGCCAGAGAGATCCGTACAGAGCTAAATTCGTTAACCTCAGGCATTGCTACCTCTCCTGAAATCCTCCTGTCCTCGACCTAGGGAAGTCTAACCCCAAATCCTCTACCAAAGACATCTTATCCTCCTCTTCATTGAGCACCTCTACAGCAAGCCCCAGGCTTTGCAATTCCTTGACTAGCACCTTGAAGGATTCTGGCACCCCTGGCTGCATGATATTCTCTCCCTTAATAATGGACTCATAGGTTTTCGCCCGACCAACCACATCGTCTGACTTAACGGTGAGCAGCTCCTGAAGAATATGAGCAGCACCGTAGGCCTCCAGTGCCCAAACCTCCATCTCGCCGAAGCGTTGCCCTCCAAATTGTGCCTTCCCTCCCAAGGGCTGTTGGGTGATCAGGGAGTAGGGGCCTGTAGAGCGAGCGTGTATTTTATCCTCGACGAGGTGGATGAGCTTCATGATATAGATGTAACCAACAGTCACCGGTTGGTCGAAGGGCTCCCCGGTGCGCCCGTCGTGGAGTACGGTCTTCCCCCAGATGGGTATTGGGAGACCGCTATCTTTGGCAACTTGTTCTGCTTTCGCTGCTATCTCCTCATCGCTGAGGTCCTCGCTTTCGTCCCCTACGCTTTCCAGCCATAACCTGAGACAGGCTCTTTTTGCCTCCCCTTTGTAGTCATCGCTGAATATCCGCTCTGCATCATAGCCTCGCTCTGCGAGCCACGCCTTCACCTGCTCAAGCTGGAAAGGATGTTCTTCTTCGGGATCGTGGCTGATAGCTCCAGAGTGCTGGGCGAGCCACGCTTGGGCAAGACTATCCTGAATGTCATCGTTATCAGCACCATCGAATACGGGAGAAAACGCTTTAAACCCCAGGGTATTAGCTGCCCACCCAAGGTGGGTCTCCAACACCTGCCCCAGGTTCATCCTTGAAGGGACACCGATTGGGTTGAGAATGAGTTCTACATGCCTGCCATCGGGCAAGAAAGGCATATCCTCATCGGGCAATATGCGGGCGATGACCCCTTTATTGCCGTGCCGCCCCGCCATCTTGTCCCCCTCCGATATTTTCCTTTTTTGCGCTACCCAAACTCTTACCAGTTTATTTACCCCTGGAGGAAGATCGGTACCAGATTCCCTTTTTTTGACCCCTGGAGGAAGATCATCATCAGATTTCCTGGCGAAAACCCTAACACCGATAACTGTGCCCCACTCCCCATGGGGTACCCTCAGTGAAGAGTCCTTAACATCTCTAGCTTTTTCACCGAAGATAGCTCTGAGGAGCTTCTCTTCAGCACTAAGCTCTGTTTCTCCTTTAGGTGTGATTTTGCCCACCAAGATATCCCCAGGCTTCACCTCAGCGCCTGTCCGAACAATGCCATCCTCATCAAGATTCCTAAGGCTTTCCTCACCAACATTGGGTATATCTCTGGTGATGTCCTCAGGCCCCAGTTTTGTATCCCTAGCCTCGGACTCGTGTTTCTCGATGTGAATCGATGTGAATTTGTCATCCCTAACCAAGCTCTCACTGATGACCACCGCATCCTCGAAGTTATAACCCTCCCAGCTCATGAAGGCACAAAGGACGTTTTGTCCCAATGCGAGTTCCCCTTGATCTGTAGCGGGGCCATCGGCCAATGCCTGCCCCTTTACTACTAAGTCGCCCTTAGAGACCAGGGGACGCTGGTTGATGCAGGTTCCTTGATTAGAGCGGGCGAACTTTCTCACTGAGTAGACATCTTCCTCCCCACTATTATCTTGAACCACAATCCTTGTTGCCTCAATCGAGGTCACCACGCCATCGCTCTTGGAGAGGATAACCTGTCCGCTGTCACAGGCTGCTTGCCTCTCCATGCCGGTGCCGATAAGTGGTGATGCGGGACAGATCAAAGGCACTGACTGGCGCTGCATGTTCGAACCCATGAGTGCACGGTTAGCGTCATCATGCTCCAAGAAGGGGATCAGGGCACTGGAAACGCTAACTATCTGCTTCGGTGACACATCCATGAGGTCTACCCTTTCTGGCAGCACCTCAGAGAACTTGCCCCCATGTCTCACTTCTATCTTTTCATTGATAAACTGATTCCTCTCGTCTAGGGGCTCATTGACCTGGGCGATGATATACTGCTCCTCTTCATCTGCAGAGAGATAAACGATATCACTGTTTGCGAAGGGTACAATCTTGATCAACCTTTCGGGCAGGCCAGAAAGCCGCTGGGCAATCTTTCGGGTGACCAAGGTGCCTGGTTTCACCAGCGGATGCCCGCTATCATCGAGCACCGCCTCCGTCACCGTCCTACCCACCAGGTCCTCTGAATTACCAGGCAGCTCCCTGATAACATGGCGGTAGGGTGTCTCGATAAGTCCATAATCGTTTACCTTACTATAGGTGGCAAGGGAGTTAATAAGGCCAATGTTTGGCCCCTCTGGGGTCTCAATGGGGCATATCCTGCCGTAGTGGGAATAATGAACATCCCGCACCTCGAAGCCAGCCCTCTCACGCAACAAGCCCCCAGGCCCCAGGCAAGAGATCCGCCGCTTATGGGTTAGCTCTCCCAGTGGATTGGTTTGGTCCATAAACTGGGAGAGTTGAGAAGCGCCAAAGAATTCCCTCATTGCTGCTACTACGGGATGAACGTTAATTAGGACGCTGGGAGTCACTGATTCGATATCGACAATACTCATACGCTCCTTGATAACTCGCTCCATGCGCAGCAGGGCAATACGGAACTGATTCTGCAGTAGCTCACCAGCAGTCCTCACCCGCCGATTCCCCAGATGGTCGATGTCGTCGGGGGAATCGTCACCGTTGTTTACCATTATGATATGCCGCACGATCTCGATCAGGTCTTCCTTGGTAAGTACCCCTTCGGACAAGGGTACATCGAGCCCCAGCCTCTTGTTCAGCTTGTAGCGACCAACTTTGCCCAGATTATAGCGCCGGGAATTGAATAGCAGGTTTTTTATCAGGTTTCGAGCGTTTTCTACGTTTAGCGGGTCGCCCGGCCTGAGGCGCTTATAGAACTCGATCAGAGCATCTTTCTCGTTCCTTACGGTGGCATCGCGTTCCATGGTTGCCTGAATATAATCATGCCTCGTGGACCTATTAACACCCCTGAAGAGCTCCACAAGCTCTTCATCCTTGCTATAGCCTATGGCGCGCAGCACAGTTGTAATGGGGATCTTCCTTTTTCCATTGACTTTGACTGAGATCGCATCTTTGCTACTGGTCTCAAACTCTAGCCTGGTACCTCTCTCCGGAATCAGTTTGGCATAGCAGAGCCGGCGCCCGCTGGAAACATCCTCCTCCCTGGTGAAGTAAACACCGGGCGAGCGGATTAGCTGGCTTACCACCACCCTTTCCACCCCGTTTATAATGAAGACCCCATTTAGCGTCATCAAAGGGAGATCACCCATGAATATGTCCTGCTCCTTGATTTCTCCGGTCTCCTTGATCAATAGGTGCACCCTGACATATAGTGGGGCGGAATAGGTCATGTCGCCATTACGGCACTCCTCCTCAGAGTGCTTGGGGTTTACGTTATTGGGGCACAGACGGCAGAACCTTGTTTGAGGCGTATCACTCCAGGCACCACACTGTAAACACTCAGGATCTTTAGGATTTCGGAATTTGTAATCCAGGAAGTGAAGCTCAAGCCTCGTCCCGGCAAAGTCCTTGATGGGCGAGATTTCGTCAAGCAGCTCCTTTAAGCCCTCCTCCATAAACCGGCGGAAGGAGCTTAGCTGGGTCTGGATGAGGTTTGGCATCTCTAAAATCTGGGGTATCTTGGAATAGGACTTCCTTGGTGGCGTTTCTCGAGGCATTTCAGATATAGAAAGCATACTCAATCTCCCGAAAAAGGCAATATTTCCCCGCATTGAACCGTTCAGGTAAGCTAATGATATTGAGGAATTAAGAGAGAAATTGGGGTTCTCATTGGCTAAACAATTAGGATATCACACTGTTATTTATTTGTCAATATTATGTTGTTTCCATTTTTTGTTAAACATTCCGATCAGGAGTCGATCAGGACTCTACCGTTCATAGCCGGAGTGTAGTACTGATAGTTGTTCCTTCCCTGTTCCTTGGCGCGGTACATAGCGATGTCGGCATTCTTGATCAGTGTTTCGCTATTCTCACCGTCGTGGGGGTAGACGGCGACACCTATGCTGCTGGTGATATGGAGTTTGTGAGCTCGAAAGACAAACGGCTTTGTGAAGGCTGCCATGAGTTTTTGGGCGATCCTGGCTGCATCTTCTGCCTGGCTCATCTCCGGCAATACCAGCATAAACTCGTCGCCGCCCATGCGGGCTACAGTGTCTCCCTTGCGCACCGACCTTCTCATTCTATCGGCCACGGCTTTTAGCAACTGGTCTCCAACGGGGTGACCCAGCGTGTCATTAACGTGCTTGAATTCATCCAGGTCGAGCAACATCACGGCGACCTGTTGCTGGTTGCGTTGGGCGCGGGCCAGCTCCAGTGTGAGGATCTCATTAAACAGCGGCCGGTTTGGCAGATCTGTCAGCGTGTCGTGATAGGCCATGTGCCTGATGGTCTCCTCCGTCTTCTTGCGCTCGGTGATGTCCATAAAGCTTGCTACCGTCGCTTGTTTCCCTTTGTACGCGATGGATGTGACCCTTTCCAAAATCCACAATACTCCACCATCCTTGCACTTGAACCTGTACTCATAAGGCACGTTGCTCTGTCCCTTTAGGTGCTCTATAGCTTTCTCTCTGACTCGTTCTCTATCTTCAGGGTGGACAAGATCGAGAGAATGTGTCCCTGTTAGCTCATCACGCGTGTAACCCGTTATATGCTCGAACTCGGGGCTAGCATATTGTAGTACCTTATCCTGGACAAGGTATATGCCGACCGTTGCAGTGTTCAATATACCTCGGGACAGTTCTTCGGATTCCTTCAGCGCCTCCTCGGCCCGCTTGCGCTCGGTGATATCCCTCATAACGCCAATGAGTCCCGCTGGATTTCCCGAGCTATCACGCATCACACCATAACTAAATTCGGCTTCATAGTCGCTGCCATCCGAGGTCAGGAGTGTGTACTCCTTCCTCGACCTGCTCCTGTCCCCCTCTATTACCTTACCCAGGTCCTCCATGAGCCTAGCACGGTCTTTGGGCGATATAAGCTCAAAGGCGTTTCGCCCGGCAATTTCTTCCTTATGAGTGTAGCCATGCTTGCGAAGTGCTGCCTCATTAAAATCTACAATATTGCCTTGCAGATCAGTGGCCATAATCGCATCTTCAATAGATTCAAACATGAACCTCAGTTTTTCCTCCGATTCCCTTACCGCATCCTCCGCCCGCTTGCGCTCGGTGATGTCGCGGACTATGCCCATGATCTCAAGTTCCCCTTCTATAGTCACAGGGAAGGTGGATATCTCCACGACCACACGGGAGCCGTCCTTCCTTACCAATACAAATTCATCGGGCCCCGTCGGTTCGCCCCTCCTGTTCCTTTCCAAAAGCTCTATCGCTTTGGTGGCATACTCCTCAGGAAGAATCCCTTTCTCGAAGTAGTTCTCGCCGATGAGCTCCTGCTGGGAATAGCCGAGCATTTCCTCTGCTTTTCTATTCCCACTGGTGAAATTGCCCATAAGGTCGTTGGTATATATGGCGTCAGGGGCGTT